>JAGOBT010000041.1 GCA_017999135.1 Burkholderiaceae bacterium | reverse complement strand
GCCGTTGCAGCTGGTCCAGCCGCCCTTCAGCGCCTGGTACAGGCCCCATTCGATGCCGGCGCGTGCGGCAGCGCTGGCGCGCAGGCCCTGCACATCCTGCTGCACCATGGTCTGGCCCTGCTGGCCAAAGCGCACCACCGCCGCCGCCACCGTGGCCAGCAGCACCAGCACCACGATCACCGCGATGGCCCCCAGACCTCGGGACGGTGCCCCTCGGCCGACGGGTACGTCGGCCGATCCCCCGAGGGGATGGCGGGCCGGCTTGGTGAGCTGGAGCCGGACACAGACAGTCCCTGCGGACTGTCTGTGCCTGCGAAAGGCCATCGGCCTCTGGCCGATGGCGGCCCGGCGCTCGTCCCGCGCCGCTCCGCTGCGCACCATGTTGTTCATGGCACGTTGCTCACATGGGCCCCCAGCACCAGGCTGGCGGTCTCGTTGTTGCGCGTCAGCTCGATCTGCAGCGACACGAAGCCGCTCTGCTGGGTGGCGCCCTGGTTGGCGTTGTAGAGGAAGCGGCAGCTGCGCACGCCGGTGGCCAGCACGTCGGCCCCGTTCACCGCCGGGCAACTGGTGGGGGCCGTGGCGTTGAAGCCGTAGTCCTTCAGGCGCACCAGCACGCCGGGCGCGTCGCCGTTGCCGTCCAGCGTGGCGCTGGCGCCGCTGCAGGCGTAGAACACCGCCTTCTGGCTGTCGGGCACCCAGGTGAAGCGGCCGCCCTCGTAGCCCAGCGGGAATTGCAGCGCATCGATCGACAGCCGGTGCCGCCCGTGCGCCGCGGCCGGCGTGGCCAGTGCGGTGATGGCGCTGCGGTTGGTGCCGCTGTACACGTCGCCCGGGTTCTGGTTGTCCACCACCACCCAGTCGCCCACCGCCGGCAGCGGCTGCAGGTTGCTGAACACGTCGAACTGCGTGGTGGCCACCTGGGGGTCGGCCGGCGCGCTGCCGGCCGTCACGCCATCGGCCGCCATGCGGTAGCGCCCGCCGCCGCCGGTGGGCACCAGCTCGAAGCACTGCGTGTTCGGCGTGCGGATGGAATTGGGCACCGCGGCGCGCACATCGCGCAGCATGCGGCGCAGTGCGTGGTCGGCGTCCGACGCCAGCGCGGCGCGGGTGCGCACCGCCAGCCAGCTGTCGACCGCCGGCCGCAGAAACACCACCAGCGTGGCGCCCATCAGGCCGAACAGCACCAGCGTGACGATCAGCTCCACCAAGGTGAAGCCGCGGCGTCGGGCGGGGGCGTGGTGCTTCATGACGCGTAGTCCGTGCGCCAACCCACCAGCGACAGCGTCTGTCCGTCGGCCTGCACGGTGATGGTGATCTTCAGCGCGGCGCCCACGCCGCCCAGCGTGCCGGTGGCCACGGTGGCGCGCACCTGCAGGCCGGCCAGCGCCGGGATGGCCACGCCGTCCACGGTGCACACGCCGGTGCTGCTGTAGCCGTTGTAGTCGCGCACGTCGTTGAAGGTGTCGCGGGCGCAGCCGGCGGGGGCGGTGTGCGCGGCCACCGCGTAGGGCTTGAGCTGGATCTCCTCCAGCAGCTCTTGCGCCACGGCGATCATCTGCTTGTGCACCACCGGGTCGGCGCTGTGGCGGGTGACGCTGCCAAAGGCCGCCAGCACGCCGGTGAGCCCCACGCCGATGACGACGATGGCCAGCAGCGCCTCGGGCAGGCTGAAGCCGCGGCACGCGGGCCGGCTGGAGCGGGCGCGGCGGCGCTCAGTGCACATGGCCGGTCTCCCCGGTGATCTGCAGCGCCGCTTCGCCGGCGATGGCGATGGTGGCGTTCACCGCGGCCAGCCCGGCGCCGTCGCTGGTGATGCGGCCGTCGGGCTGCAGGTACAGCGTGCCCGCCGGGGTGACGGTCACCGCCAGCGACTGCCCGTCCACCGCCCAGCGGGCGTCGCCATCGGGGCCGGGCAGCGGCGTGTCGCAGCTGGTGGCCGGGTTGGCGCTGGCCAGGGCCATCTGCACCGCGCCGGTGGCCACCGTCAGGCACACCAGCCGCCGGTGGCCGGTGGCCAGGCTGCGGGCCTGCAGCGTGGCGGCCAGCACCTGGTCGCGCCAGGCGCTGCCGCGCAGGCCCAGCGTGCCGTCCAGCCGCGGCAGGGCCACCACCGCCAGCACGCCCACCAGCAGCAGCACGGCGATCAGCTCCACCATGGTGAAGCCGCGTGCCGGCCGTGGGCTGACCGGGTCAGTACAGGTCGCGTGCATGGACGGTCTTGCGGGTTTCCGGGGCAAAGATGCCGAAGCTGGCGCGTGCGGCGGGGTCGCGGTCGGCCGACACGGCGCAGCTGCCGTTCTGGGCACGCAACCAGGGCAGGGCGGCGCCGGTGGTGGCGGGGTGGGCGGTGTTGCAGGACTGGTCGGCAGTGGTGCTGCCCAGGTTGAGGGCGATGTCCAGGCTGAGGGTGCTGCCGGCCGGGGTGGGTGCGGCCAGGGTGATGCTGCCGTTGCCGCTGCCGATGGCCAGCGCACCGGCGCTGGTGGTGGCGGCGCTGGCCGCGCCCGTGGCGCCGCGCGGGTTGGCCAGGGCCACGCTGGCGCCGGCCAGCGCGGTACAGCTGTCGGCGCTGTTGAGCAGCCAGGCACTGCCGGCCCAGTACTCGGCCACCACCGGCAGCTGCAGCGCGGCCGTGGCCTTGCCGAAGGCGTTGCTCAACCGCAGCCGGCCGCTGCGCAGCGGCAGCGTGGGCTCGGTGCCGCCGGCCGAGCTGACCAGGGCGGCGCCGCTGGCGCCATTGCTGGCGCGCAGCACCAGGCTCTGCGGGGCGGTGGCCTTGGTGCTGAAGGCGTAGCTCGGCAACGCGCTGGCCACGCCGGCGCTGAAGGCGCTGGCGGCGATGCTGGCGCCCGACAGCGTGCCCAGGCCCAGGCCGCCGGCGTCGGCCAGCGTCACCGCCTGGGCGAAGGTGGGGGTGGTGGTGGCCGTGCCATTGAAGTTGACGGTGGTGCCGCCGGCGGCGTTGAGCGCCGTCACCGTGGTGGGGATGGGCTGGCCGGCGTAGCTGAAGGCGCCGCAGGCATGGCTGGCGGCCACGCTGAAGCGGTGCGGGATCACGTCGCCGACGGAGCCGTTGGTGGCGCTGGTGGCCACGTACAGGCACTTCTTGGGCACGCCCACCAGCGGGTCGCCGAAGTTCGGGTTGTTGCAGGCCACGTTGCCGGTCTGCCCGGCCTTGGCCACCCAGGTGCCGCGCTCGCCGTAGTACACCGTGGCGGTGGTGCCGGCTGGCAGCGCGCAGGTGCTGTTCTCGTTGGCGCAGGTGATGGCATTGCCGGCGCTGGTGCCATAGGCCAGCAGGCCGCTGCCCAGGTAGCCGCCGGCATTGGTGCTGCGCACCACCAGGTCGCCGCGGCCCACTTCCGTCCAGGCCAGGTTGGTGGCGCTGGCGCTGCCGTTGGCAAAACTGCCGAAACTGCCCGAAAAGCTGCCATCGGCGGCACCACCCCCGGTGGGCTGCAGGCGTGCCCAGCCGACGTACAGCGTCTCGGCGCCGGTCTCGCGGCCGAAGTTCGGGGTGGCCGCGCCGTTGGCGTTGCGGGCCGTCACGGTGGCGCTGAAGCTGCTGCCCGCGCGGATCGGCCCGGCGGTGACGCTGCCCAGGGTGAATCGCTCGGGCGCGGCGATGAAGCTGTCGCTGCCGCTCATCACCAGGCCGGTGTCGCTGGTGGCGGCACCGCCGGTGTAGGTGGCGCTCAGCGTCAGCTGGCCGGCGTCGGCGTACTGCAGGCTGGTGCTGGCCACGCCGCTGGCGTTGAAGGCCAGGCTCACGGCGCGGCCGCCACCGTCGCAGGCGGCCGCCGCGCTGCCGCTGGCGTTCAGTGCGCTGCCGCCCACGCGCGCGGGCAGGCTGCCGCTGCTGGGGTTGTCGTAGCTGCAGCGGAAGGTCACGCTGCGGGTGACATTGGCAAAGGCCGGCGTGCAGGCCAGGCCGTTGTCGCTCTTGCGCACGGCCTGCACGGTGAAGGCCTGGCTGCTGTCGCTGCGGTGGTGGGGCAGGTCGAACAGCAGGCCGGCATCGGCGGCGGTGAAGGAGCAGGCTGGGCTGCCAAAGTCGCAGCTGGTGGCATTCAAGGCTGCTGGCGTGCTGCTGGCCACGCCCAGCACGGCGGGTGTGGTGGTGGTGACCTGCACACTGATGGTGGTGCTGCCGCTGCCTGACGGAATGCTGAAGGCCGTGCCCGCCGGCCAGGCCACGGAGCCGCCGGTGGCGCCGAGGGTGCCGGTCACGCCGCCTGTGTAATCGCTGCTGCAGGCCGCATCGGCGCAGGCCCGGACCGTCACAGTCGACGGCGTGCAGGTCAGGCCGGTGCCGCTGGCATGCTGGATCTCCAGGTGGTGCGGGCCGGCGGGTGGCGGGCAGGGGGCGGTCTCGGCGTGCAGCGCGGCCACCTGGCCTGCCGTCAGCTCGCCGTTGAACACCCGCACCTGGTCGATCAGACCGATGAACCGGTAGTTGGTGTTGGCGCCCCAGCCGCCGATCTGCAAGCTGCTGCTGGCCACCGCGTTGGCCGTGCTCGGCGTGCCTGCGAGCCGGGTGAGCGACTGGGCCACGCCGTCGATGTAGAGCTTGTTGTCGATGACGCTGCCATTGGTGAACACGGCCACCACATGCCGCCAGGTCTTCGCCAGGCTGGCCGATGGCACGCCATGGACATCGCCCTGCGCCGTGTTGAAGCCGAAGTTCGCGCCGCTGAACCACAGGTCATGCAGATGCCAGCCGATCGGCATGCCATTGCCGCTGCCCGACCAGTACATCCAGAACGCCACCGTGGTCTTGGCGCCTGCTACGGTGGACACCGGCAGGCCGGTGACGATGAAGCCCGGCCCGTTGTTGACCGGGCCCGCCAGGCTGGCGTAGCTGCAGGTGCCTGGGGTGCCGGGGATGGCCGGCGTGCTGCTGGCGGTGGTGGGCCTGGCGGCGCCCTGCGCCTTGCCGTGGAACGGGCCACCGCCGTAGCCGGCGCCGTCGATCAGCTCGCCTGCGGTGCCGTTGTAGCTGGCTTCGTTGAAGTCGTAGCTGGCAATCAGCGGGGCCTGTTCCTCGGTGAACAGCCCGCCACCGTCGGCGGTGCCAGGCGGGATGATCGTGTAGACCGCATCGCCGGGCCTCAGCCAGTGCAGCGCTGCCACCGCTTGCCCGCCGTTTTCGTAGAACTCCATCGTGATGGGGTAGTCCACCCCGGCATTGAGCGTGATGGCGCTGCTGTTGTCCAGCGTCGCGCCGTGGTTGGTCCAGTTGTTCACCAGTTGCACGCTGTTCACCCACAGGCGCACGCCGTCGTCGCTGCGGGTCTGGAAGCGATAGCTGCCGGTCACCGGCACGCGCACGAAGCCTGTCCAGCGGATGCTGAACCGGTCGGCCGGCACGCCTGTGGCTGGGGCAGCATTGACCCAGTCGAATCCCACCGTGCCATCCACGCGCTTGAGGCTGGCGGGATCGGTCAGGGTCATGTTGTTGAAGTAGACGCCGGTCAGGCCGGATCCGTTCGGCACCGTGCACAGCGCCGGCATGGCCGCGGTGGTGTTGTTGCGCACGCAGCTGTTGCTGCAACTGCCCTGGTTGCCGCAGCACACACCGGCCACCGTGGCCTGCAGGCCCAGGGTGACGGCCCGGCTGCTGGTCAGTGTCTGCACGCAGGCCTTGGCCACCGCCGCCTGCGCCAACGTGACCGTGCCCGCATGCGCCCGGATGTCGCCGACCACGGTGGCGCCGTAGCCGATGCTGATGTTGGCGCTGCCACCTGCCACGATGGCGCCAGCCACGGTGGTCTCCTGGCCGATGGTGATGGTGCTGCCGGCCGTGATGCCGCCACCCACCTGGCTGCGGTAGGCCGTGGTCACCTGCGCGCTGGCGCTGATGTGGCCGCGCACCACGGCCTGGTCGGCCAGGATCGCATTGCCAGCGTCGACGGTGATGTTGCCGGACACGCTGGTCTGGTAGCCCAGGCTGACCTGGCCGGCCGTGGCGCGCAGGCTGCCGCCGAAGCTGACGGCGCCATCTGCGTCATGGATCTCGTTGGCTTGCACGGCGGCGTTCACCACCGCCTGGTAGCCGGGCCTGAGCCGGCCGCGCACCACCAGGGTCAGGTCGCTGGCGCTGCCTGACGGATTGATGCGTGCGCTGTTGAGGTCGAGATTGCCACTGAAGGTGATGCTGGCCGGCTTGGTGCCGCTGATGCTGACCGTGTCGCCCCAGGACAGACTGGTGATGCTGCAGGTGTAGCTGCCGTTGCTGCCGCTGCAGCCCGCCGGCATCGCTGCGGGGAAGTCGTAGCTGGCGGCACTGGCGGGCCCGGCCAGCAACAGGACAGCCCAGCAGAACACGGCGAGAAGGCGTGGCATGCGCATCCCGGCGATGTTGCGCTGCATCTGGCCTGCGCCAGAACGCAAAAAGCGGCGCTCAGCGCCGCTTGTTCTGCTGGAAGGCGGCGCCGGGCGCCGCTCAGCCTCTCATCACACCCCGTTGCCGGCCGCGATGCCGGTGAAGGTGCCGGTGGCACTGCCATCGGTCTGGGTGATGGTGCAGGTGGCTTCCACCGCATTGCTGCCGGCCGCGCCGGTGCCCAGCGCCGCGTCGGCGATGGTGTAGCCGTTGGGCATGCCGCCCTGCATGATGGTGCCCAGGTCGTTGCAGTTGTCCACCTTCACGCACTTGCCGGCGGCCGGTGCGTGCTGGGTCACGGCACAACCGCTGTAGTTGATCGTCATGGCACTGGCGGCGGCACCGACCACGCCCTTGAGCGCAGCGGCCTTGGCGTCGCTGTTCATGTCGATGAACTTGGGCAGGGCGGTGGCCGCCAGGATGCCGAGGATGACGATGACGACGATCAGCTCGATCATCGTGAAGCCTTGAGGACGCAGTTTCATGGTTTCGCTCCGTTGAAAAGGGACAGTGGTTGATGGACTCGACAGCTCCCTCAGCCACTGGGCGTCGGGGTTGCATGGGGTATCGGACAGTGCTTTCTATTTCTTGAGCGTGACGCGACCGAGATCCCACAAAGGGAGAAATACGCCCAGGGCGAGCACCAGCACCAGCACGCCCAGGAACACGATCAGGATCGGCTCGATCTGCTGCGACAGCGTCTTCAGCTCGTACTGCACGTCGTTGCTGTAGAGCTCGGCGATCTCCTCCATCAGCTCGTCGACCGCGCCGGTCTCCTCGCCGACGGCGATCATCTGCAGCACCACCGGGGTGAACACGCCGCTGGCGATGGCCGCACGCAGGATGGTGTCGCCGCGCTCCACCGCCTCGCGCATGCCCTCGACCTTGCGGCTGATCCAGGCGTTGTCCACCGTCTGGGCCACCACGCTCAGTGCCTGCTCGATGGGCACGCCGCTCTTCAGGGCCAGCGAGAAGCTGCGCGCAAACCGCGACAGCGTGGCTTTCTGCACGATGCGCCCGGCCAGCGGCAGCCGCAGCACCAGGCGGTCCCAGGCCTGGCGGCCGGCGGGCCGGGCGATCCACTGGCGCAGCGTGAAGAAGGCCGCCACCGCGCCGCCCAGCAGCAGCCAGCCATAGTTCAGCGTGAAGTTGCTGCTGGCCACCAGGATGCGCGTGGCCAGCGGCAGCTCGGCACCGAAGCTCTTGAACACATTGGCGAAGGCCGGCACCACCAGGGTGTTGATCACGCCGATGGCCACCATCATGGCCAGGATCACGAAGGTCGGGTAGCGCAGCGCGCTCTTGACCTGCTGGCGCATGAACTGCTCGAACTCCAGGTGCCTGAACAGGCGCATGAACACGTCGTCCAGCCGGCCGGTCATCTCGCCCACGCGCACCATCGACACATAGAAGTTGTTGAACACCCCGCCCTGCTGGGCGAAGCAGATCGACAGCTCGATGCCCGATTCCAGGCTGTGGCGCACATTGGCCAGCACTTGCTTGAAGCGCTGGTTCACCGCCGAATCCTGCAGCCCGGCCAGCGCCCGCAGGATGGGCACGCCGGCGCGCAGCAGGGTGTGCAACTGGCGGCTGAACATCATCAGATCGGCCGGCTGCACCTTGGGCTGGAACAGTGCCAGCGGTTTGCTGCCTGCGGCACCGTCGGGCGCGCCGGCACCGCGGCTGGCGGCGATCTGCAGCGGTGTGACCCCGCGCGACATCAGCAGCGTGGCCACGGCGGTGGCGTCGGCGCCGTCCAGCTCGCCCTGCACGTCGCCGCTGGCCCCGCGGCCGGTGTAGGCAAAGCGTGGCATCAGTCCTCCATCGCCGTGCCCACGCGGACCACTTCGTCCAGCGTGGTGCGGCCGGCCAGCGCCAGGCGCAGGGCGTCACGCCGCAGCGTGCGCCCGGCCATCTGGCGCCGCCCAGCCTGGGTGAAGCGCACCGGGTCGCCGTCGTTCATGGCCTCGACCAGGTCCTGCGTCATCTCGATGAATTCATACACGCCGGAGCGGCCGCTGTAGCCGGTGCTGTTGCAGGCCTCGCAGCCGCGGCCATGGCGGAACGGCCGGCTGGCCAGCACCGCGTCGCAGTCGGTGCCCAGGGCCTGGCGCAGCCAGGCGTGGTGGTGGGCGTCGGGCTCATGCGGTTCGCTGCAGTTGCTGCACACGGTGCGCACCAGGCGCTGGGCCAGCACCAGGTGCAGGCTCAGCGCCACCATGTAGCGCGGCACGCCCATGTCGATCAGCCGCAGCGGCGTGGACAGCGCGTCGTTGGTGTGCAGGGTGCTCAGCACCAGGTGGCCGGTCAGCGCGGCGCGCAGGCCGATCTCGGCGGTGGTCTGGTCGCGCATCTCGCCGATCAGGATCACGTCGGGGTCCTGCCGCAGCGCGGCGCGCAGCACACGCTGGAAGCTCAGGTCGATCTTGTCCATCACCTGCACCTGGTTCAGGCCGGGCAGGCGGTACTCGATCGGGTCTTCGACGGTGATGATCTTGCGCTCGGTGTCATTCAGCGCATTCAGTGCGGCATACAGCGTGGTGGTCTTGCCGCTGCCGGTGGGGCCGGTGACGACGAACATGCCGTTGGGCCGCTGCAGGCAGCGCGCCACCGCGGCGGCCACCTCGGCCGGCAGGCCCAGGCTGTCGATCTGCAGCAGGCCGGCGCTCTGGTTCAGCAGCCGCATCACCACCGATTCACCATGCTGCGTGGGCAGGGTGCTGATGCGCACGTCCACGCTGCTGTGCTTGAGCTTGACGTGGAAGCGGCCGTCCTGCGGCAGGCGCTTCTCGCTGATGTCCAGCCCGCTCATCAGCTTCAGGCGCAACGCCACCGCGCCGGCGATCTTGGGGTCGGCCTCGGTCTGCACATGCAGCACGCCGTCGATGCGGAAGCGGATGCGCAGGTGCCGCTCCTGCGGCTCGATGTGGATGTCCGATGCGCGCGAGCGCAGCGCCTGCTCGAACATCGAGCTCAGCAACCGCACCACCGGTGCGTCTTCGGTGGTGGCGGTGCTCAGGCCGAGCAGGTCGCCGATCTCGTCTTCGACGTTGGCGATGTCGGCCGTCAGTTCGCGCGCCAGGCCGGCCATCACGTCGCCGCCGCGGTACACCCGGTCCAGTGCGGCCAGCAGGTGGCTTTCGGCCACCACCGCCAGGTCGATCTCGCGCCGCGTCAGGCGCGTCACCTCGTCGTAGGCGTTCAGGTCGGTGGGGTCGGCCATGGCCACCCGCAGCGGCGCGCCGGGCGTGTTCTCGATCGGCAGCGCGCGCAGGCGGCGGGCGTGCGTCTCGGGCAGCAGGGCCGCCACCTCGGGCCGCAGGTTGCGGCTGGTCAGGTCGATGAAGGGTGCCCGCAGCTGGCGTGCCACTGCCTTGGCGATCTGCACCTCGGTCACCCACTGGCGGTCGATGAAGATGCGGCCGAGCTTGCGGCCGGTCTTCTTCTGGTCGACCAGGGCTTCATCCAGCTGGGCGGGCGTGAGCAGCGCCTCCTGGATCAGCAGGTCGCCAAGGCGGATGCGTTCTGGACGGGCCATGGTGGGACTGCGCCTGCGGCGGGGTCAGCGGGTGGGCGTCGAGGCCGGCGCGGGCAGGCCGCCCAGCGTGGGGCCGTCGGGCCAGGCCGCACCTTCCTGGATGATGGTGGGCTTGAGCATGATCACCAGCTCGCGCTTGTTCACCACCGTGCCGGTCTGGCGGAACAGGCCGCCCACCACCGGCGCCTCGCTGACCACCGGCAGGCCGGTGCGCTCGTCGCGCAGTTCCTGCTTCATCAGGCCGCCGATGGCCACGATCTGGCCGTCGCGCACCCGCACGATGGAATCGGTCTCGTTGACCGCGCTGGCCGCCAGCGGCAGCTTGAAGGCGCCCAGCGAGCCCAGGTCGATGTTCTTGTTCTTCTCGGTCACCGTGCTGATGGTGGGGTGCACATGCAGCATCACGTTGCCGGCGTCGTCGATCTGCGGCGTCACGTCCAGCGAGATGCCGCTGAAGAACGGCTGCAAGGTGAGGGACGGTGAGCTGTTGCTGCTGGTGCCGTTGCTGGTGGTGGTGGTGGTGACACCGGTGACATACAGCTCGTCGGAGCCCACCTTCAGCACCGCCTTCTGGTTGTTCAGGGTGGCGATGCGCGGGCTGCTCAGCACCTGCACGTCGCCCTGCGTCTGCAGGAAGTTCAGCAGCGCGGCGAAGTTGCTGGCCTGGAACGCCAGGCCGTAGAAGCCGCGGCCCAGCGCGCCGGTGGCCATGTCCACGCCCGGGGCGACCAGCGTGCCCTCGTTGCTGCCCAGGGGGCCGGTGGTGCCCAGGCGGCTGCCCGGTGCGGCGCTGCCGATCGACAGCTGGCCGCTGCCCAGCTTGCCGAAGGCACCCCAGTTGATGCCGGTCTGCGCGTCCTTGCTGAGGCTGACCTCGACGATCTTCGCCTCCAGCATCACCTGGCGTTCGATCGACAGCTGCACCGCCTTCAGGTACTGCTCGACCTGGCGCAGCTCGCCTGGCGTGGCCTTGACGACGACCACGCCGGCGGCCGGATTCAGCACCACCTGGCGCCCGCCGGCGCTGCCCACCAGCGCGGCCAGCGAGGCCTGCACCTCGCGCCAGAAGTCGGCGTCCGACGTGGTGCGCACATGGGCGTTGTCATCGGGCCGATTGCCCACCGGGCTGCCGCCGCCGCCCTGGTTGGAGTTGCCGCTGGCGCCATTGGCGGTGGTGGCGCCGCTGGTCATGGCGCTGCTGCTCACCCGGATGTCGCTGGCGCCCTGGCGCCGGCCGGGCAGGTAGTTCACCCGGTAGAGCCGCGTCTGCACCGTGTTGGGGTAGACGAAGATGCGGTTGCCGGTGATGCGGTATTCATAGCCGAACAGCTCGCGCAGCGTGTCCATGGCCTCGGGCACGGTGGTGTCCTTCAGCGCGATCGACAGCGTGCCGCTCACCTCGGGCGCCACCAGCATGTTCCAGCCGGTGCCCTGGGCCAGCTGCAGGAAGACCTGCGCGGCCGGGGCGTTGTTGATGGCCAGGTCGAAGCGGGCGTCGGGCGTGCCGCCGCGCGCCGGCGTGGTGGCCACCTGTGCGACCTGTGCGGCCTGTGCCACCTGCAGCGGCGCCGCAGTCGGTGGCAACGCCGCAGGTGCCACAGCCGCCGGTGCCGGCAGCATCGGCGCCGGGAGGAACGGCGCCGGTGCGGCAGCTGGCAGCGCTGCGGCCACGGCGGTGACCGGCAAGGCAGCCACCGGCGCCGGTGCGGCCAGTGCCAGGCGCTGCGCCTCGGGCGGGCGGTCGCGGCGCTGCTGCGGCCGCATCAGCGTGCCCAGGTCGGCCAGCAGCAGCGGGCCGTCGGCCTGCATGGGCAGGCGCCGCTCCGCGGCGGTGCCGGGCAGGGCCTGCAGCAACAGCAGCAGCAAGGGTGCCAGCATCGGCGTTGCGATGGGATTGCGGATCATGGGGTGGTCCTTCCGGCCAGCGACAGGGGGGCTGGCGCGGCACTGGTGGTGGAGGAGGTGGGTGCGGCACCAGCGCCGCGCTCGGCGGGCGTGGCGGCCTGGCTGTCGGCCGGCAGGCCGGGCGCGGGCGCCGGCTGGAAGCGCGCCGACTGGCTGTGGGTGATGCTGCCGGCGGCCTGCTTGGGCGTGCCGCCCAGCAACCACAGCCGCTCGGGCCCGCGCGGCCCTTTCACCAGCAGCCCCTGCGGGTCGATGGCCAGGATGGCGCGGCCGTCCAGCAGGTCGCCCACCTGCACCTGCCGGCCGTCCACCAGGGCCCGCGCGGTGCCGTGGGCCGGCAGTTGCACGGCCTGCACGCTGGGCGGCGGTGCCGGGGGCGGGGCGTCGGCGGCGCGGGCGGCGGCGGCAATGGCGCGCGCGGTGTCCAGATTGGCGCGGTGAGGCAGGGCCGCCGCGGCCAGGCCGCCGGGGGCCATCAGCGCGGCGGGCGGCCGGGTGGGGTCGGCCAGCGGGCCGCCCTGGGCGGCCAGGGCCGTGGCCGCCAGCCCCAGCGCCGCCAGCCCGGGTACCGCCAGAGCGTGCAGCGGGCGGGCAGGGCGGCGGGGGTGGAGGTGGCGTGCGGTGGGGCGGGCCATGGTCAGATCTCCAGCCACGCGCGGTCGCGGCTCAGGGTGTAGACACGCAGGGTCAGCACCACCTTGGGGTGTTGCTCCACCTTCAGCGTCACCGCACCCCACAGCACCCGCTGCGGCAGTGCTTCCATGGCCTGCAGGTAGCCCAGCAGGTCGGCGAAGCTGCCTTCCAGCACCAGTTCCATGCCGTGGCGGTACAGGCCACCGGCAGCGTCGGTGCCCGGGGCGGGGGCACTGGCCGCGGCAGCTGGGCCCGGGGCCAGCAGAACGGTGCGG
>JAGOBT010000473.1 GCA_017999135.1 Burkholderiaceae bacterium | reverse complement strand
CGAACTCGGCTGGGCGGTGCGGGTGCCGCAGCACCAACAGACGGTGACGCTGTGATGCCGCGCGCATGACACTGCCCGACAACGGCCTGCTGCTGGGCCTGGCAGTGGCGCTGGGCGGTGGCCTGCTGATCGGCCTGGAGCGCGAGCGCCGCAAGGGCGAAGGCCCGACCCGTCGCGCCGCCGGCATCCGCAGCTTTGCGCTGGTGGCGCTGGCCGGCGCGCTGGCCCAGGCGCTGGCGCAGCCGGCGCTGGTGGCGGCAGGCGCGCTGGCGGTGGTGCTGCTGGCTGGCCTGGCCTATGGCTTCGACCGCTGGCGTGCCACTGGCCTGCCCCACACCCGGCCACCCGACACCGCCGACCCCGGCATGACCACCGAGCTGGCCCTGGTGGTGACCTACTTCATCGGCGTGCTGGCGCTGACCCAGCCGGCCCTGGCGGCCGGCTGCGCCGCCGCGGTGGCGGTGCTGCTGGCCGCGCGCGGCACGCTGCACCGGGTGGCCACCCGGCTGCTGAGCGCCCAGGAGTTGCACGACGGCCTGCTGCTGGCTGCGCTGGGCCTGGTGCTGCTGCCGCTGGTGCCGCAGCAGCCGGTGCCTTGGCTGGCCGGCCTGCAGCCCAGCGTGCTGGCCGGCCTGGTGCTGCTGATCCTGCTGCTGCAGGCCGCCGGCCACATGGCCCTGCGCTGGGCCGGGCCGGGCATCGGCCTGCCGCTGTCGGGGCTGCTGGGCGGCTTCGTCTCCAGCACCGCCACGGTGGCGGCCATGGGCAGCCGGCTGCGCACCGATCCGGCGCTGGCCGGGCCGTGCACGGCCGCCGGCGTGCTGTCCACAGGCGCCACCTGGCTGCAGGCGCTGCTGATGCTGTGGGCCGTCGCCCCGGCGCTGGCCCTGCAGCTGACCCCGGCGCTGCTGGCGGCCGCTGCGGTGGCGCTGGGCGTGGGCGGCGGGCTGGCCTGGCGCGGCCGACAAGACCCGGCGCTGGCAACTGCGGCACCGCCGGGCGACGGCGCGCTGCAGATCCGCCAGGCCCTGCTGGTGGCCGCCATGCTGACCGGCGTGACGCTGCTGGTGACGCAGGCCGACCGGTTGTTCGGCCAGGCCGGCACGCTGGCCAGCGTGGCGCTGGCCGGCCTGGCCGATGCCCATGCAGGCGTGACGGCGGTGGCCGCGCTGCATGCCCAGGGCCGCATCGGCGCGGCCGGCGCCGGCGCGGCGGTGCTGATGGCGGTCGGCGCCAACGGCATCACCCGCACAGCCGTGGCCTGGACCACCGGCGGCCGGCGCTATGCGCTGTGGGTGGCGCTGGGCCTGCTGCCGGCGCTGGCGGCCGCCGCAGCGATGGTGGCGTGGGCCGCGCCGGTCTGAAACACCGCGCCTGCTACTGGAACTCGCCTTCGCGCAGCCACTTGGTGGCGACCCACTTCTCACCGGCCAGCACCGGGGACCCGCCGTGCAGGCTGCGGGTGATGGCATGCGGCCGGTCGTAGCTGAAGAACACGGCGTTGCCCTTGATCGGCGCCACCTCCAGCTGCACATCCGGGAACACCGTGCCGCCGCCCTGCTGCGGCGTGTTCAGGTACATCACGATGGTGCCCACCCGCTGGCCGCCGCGGCGCAGCACCGCGGCCATGCCGGGCTGGGCGGGGTCGAAGTAGTCGTGGTGCGGCTTGTACTCTGCGCCGGGCCGGTAGTGCAGCACCTGCAGGCCTTCGCCGTTGACCACCGGCCAGTGCACCAGTGCGGCGATGCGCGCCTCCACCACCTGGCAGATGGGGATTTCACCGCGGCCGAAGAACATGCCGTCGCTGGTGCGCGAGGCATTCACCTCGTTGCCGCCGGTCTCGTTGACCACGGTTTCCGACCGTGCCATGCGTGGTCGGGCAGCGTCGACCAGCGCGTCGCACTCGTCGTCGGACAACAGCCCGCCGAAGACCACCACACGCGGGTTGTGCATGGTCAGCAGCACCTTCACTTCACGGTCGTGTGCCCACAGCGTGCTGGGCGACCCGGCCAACGCGGGCTCGGGCACCCGCACCGGCGGCGGCAAGCCCTTGTCCATCTGCAAGGCAGGCGCCTGGCTGCCCAGGAAGGACTGCAGCGTGTGGGTGAGCGCGTCCAGCGCGACCTCTTCGTCCCAGCCGCTGCTGCGCATGGCGGCCAGCACGGCATCGGGCCGGCAGCCGGCCTGGGCCTGTTCGATGATCCACTGGCGCAGCTCGGGCGTGACGGTTTGCGGCGATGTCATGTTCAGGCCCGCTCGGCCGCCCGAAGGGCCTGAAGCGCCCCCTCGGGGGGCAGCGAACGAAGTGAGCGTGGGGGCATCATGCCCTCGGATTCTGGCAGTGGCGCGGCCGGTGCCCAAGCCGGGACCACCCGGAGCGGTGGCGCTCAGGCGGCGGTGCGGCGGCGAAACACCAGCCGGTCGGCCGACGAGGCGGCCTTGTCGAAGGCGTAGCCGTCGGCATCGAAGCCCTGCAGCGCCTTGACGCTGCGGGCCCGGTGCTGGATGGCCCAGCGCGCCATCGCGCCACGGGCACGCTTGGCGAAGAAGCTGATGATCTTGTACTGGCCGCCGCCGTCTGCGTCGGGCTTCCAGTCCTCGAACACGCAGTCAACCACGCGGGCGGCCAGGGCCGGCCTGTCGGCGACCTTGAAGTATTCCTGCGAGGCCAGGTTGACGATGACCGGGTGCTTGTCGTCGGCCAGGCGCTGCGCCAGGTACTGCGCCACGGTGTCGCCCCAGAAGGCGTACAGGTCCTTGCCCTGCGCCGTGGCGTGGCGGGTGCCCATTTCCAGCCGGTAGGGCTGCAGCCGGTCGAGCGGGCGCAGCGCGCCGTACAGGCCGCTGAGGATGACCACATGGTCTTGCGCCCAGGCCAGGTCAGCGGCCTTCAGGCTGCGCACGTCGAGGCCATCGTAGACATCGCCGTTGAAGGCCAGCACCGCGGGGCGGCTGTTGCGGTCGTCGTGCTGCGGCACCCAGGCGGCGTAGCGGGCGGCGTTGAGGTTGGCCAGGTCGTCGGACAGGTCCATCAGCGCGGCCACCTGCTGCGCCGGCAGGGGCTTCAGGGTGTCGATCAGCGCGCTGGCCTGGGGCAGGAACAGCGGCTCGGTGGCGCGCTGGCGCACGCCGCGCGGCAGCGGACGGTCGTAGTCCAGGCTCTTGGCGGGGGACAGCAGGAACAGCATGGGTGGGCGGTCTCGGGGTCAGTCGTCGTGGTCGGGCTGGCGGCCGGCCAGGCCGGGCACGGCACCCATCGCGGCCATCCAGGTGCGGTGCGGGATGTGGGTCTGCAGGCGCTGCACGGCGCACTGCACCAGCACGGGCGGCAGGGCATGGCCGACGCCGCTGGCGATGTCGATGGTGGCGTCGCCCTGCAGCGCGGCCAGGCGCTCCATCGCCAGGCGCGACTGGGCAGCGGGGATCAC
>JAGOBT010000040.1 GCA_017999135.1 Burkholderiaceae bacterium | reverse complement strand
GCATCGCCTGCGGCGCGATCTGCGCGTCGGGCACGCTGGGGCAGATCATTCCGCCCAGCCTGATCCTGATCCTGCTGTCCGACATCATGCAGCTGTCGGTGGGCACGCTGTTCGCGGCGGCCGTGGGCCCCGGCATGCTGCTGGCAGGCGTCTACATCATCTTCCTGCTGGTGCTGGGTATGCTCAAGCCCGACCTGATGCCGCCGCTGCCGCAGGCCGAGCGTGATGCGGTCAGCCGCCGCCAGCTGTGGGTGCGGTTCTGGAAGGTGGTGGTGCCGCCGATCATGCTGGTGGTGGCGGTGCTGGGCAGCATCGTGGGCGGCATCGCCGCGCCGACCGAGGCCGCGTCGATGGGCGCGGTGGGCGCCGTCCTCATCACCATCGGTGCGGGCCGCTTCCAGTGGCAGGTGCTGAAGGACGTGGCGCTGGAGACCAGCAAGATCACCGCCATCATGATGTTCATCCTGATGATGGCGCAGGTCTTCGCACTCGCCTTCCGCGGCCTGCACGGTGAAGACCTGATCGTGCGGATGTTCGAGTGGCTGCCCGGCGGCGTGAACAGCGACATCTGGTTCATGATGGCGCTGATCTTCGTGCTCGGCTTCTTCATCGAGTGGATCGAGATCAGCTACATCGCGGTGCCGCTGTTCCTGCCGGTGCTGATCAACCAGGGCGTCGACCCGGTGTGGCTGGCGATGCTGATCACCGTCAACCTGCAGAGCAGCTTTCTCACGCCGCCGTTCGGCTGGGCGCTGTTCTACCTGAAGGGCGTGGCGCCGCCCGAGGTGTCGATCCGCGACATCTACAAGGGCGTGCTGCCGTTCATCGCAATGCAGGCCTTGACGCTCAGCCTGGTGTTCTTCTACCCGCAGATCGCGCTGTGGCTGCCCAAGGCGATCGGCTGGTAAGGCCGCGGCTCGCCGTCAGATGAACGGTGCGGCCAGACCCTCGGCCGCCCAGGTGCGCTGCACGGCCGGCAGGGCCAGCAGGCGATCCAGCCAGGGCTGCAGCAACGGGCGCAGGCGCGCCGGCGGCGAGGCCTCGCCCTGGAAGCTGCGCGTCCAGCGGCACAGCATCAGGCCGTAGTAGTCGGGCACGGTGGGCGCGTCGCCGGGCAGCAGCCAGTCGCAGCCATGGCGCGCCAGCTGCGCCTCGATCTGGCCCAGCAGCGCACCCACCTGCTGCTGCGCATGGGCCGACACCTGTGCGCCGACCTCGGGATGGGCGGCCAGGTAGGCGTCGCCCAGCACCCGCGCCGGGTAGAAGTGGTGCATCAGCGTGGTCTGCAGCGTGGTGCTCATCCACACCAGCCACTTGGTGGCCTCGCTGCGGGCGGCGGTACCCGGCGCGGGCATCAGACCGCTGCCGGGCCGCTGGTCGGCCAGGTGCAGGCAGATGGCGGCCGTCTCGTACAGCACCAGGTCGCCGTCCACCAGCACCGGGATCAGGCCATTGGGGTTCAGCGCCAGGTAGGCCGGGCCCTTGTGCGCGGCGCTGCCGCGGTCCACCGGCACCAGGCGGTGGGGCAGATCGAGCGCATGCAGCAGCATGTGCGGCGCCAGGTTGGCGTTGCCGGGGGCGTAGTGCAGGTCGAGCATGGGCGGCGGCGGGCAGTCGGTGTGGTCGCCATCATGCCCCGTCAGCAACCTATGCATGCGGATGCATATCGCGGCACCCACGCACAACGGCAAGAATCGCCGCCTGCTGCAGGGCGCCCGTCCCTGGCGCCCGAGACTCCCCGATGAACGCGTTTTCCGAGAGCGTCAGCGTTGCGCTGAATCTCATTGCCCAGGCCGATGCCGCGCTGTGGCAGATCGTTGCCCTGTCGCTGCGTGTCAGCACCACCGCCTGTGCGTTGGGTGCCGGCTTCGGCCTGCTGCTGGGCGCCTGGCTGGCGGTGGCGCGCTTTCCGGGCCATGCGGTGGTGGTGGGCGTGCTCAACACGCTGCTGGCGCTGCCGTCGGTGGTGGTGGGCCTGGTGGTGTACCTGCTGCTGTCGCGCTCGGGGCCGCTGGGCAGCTGGGGCATCCTGTTCACGCCCACGGCCATGGTCATCGCGCAGAGCATCCTGGTGGTGCCGCTGATCGCCGCGCTGACACGCCAGCTGGTCACCGACGCGCTGCGCGAGGGCGGCGACGAACTGGCCGCCATGGGCGCCGGGCGCCTGCTGTCGGCCCTGCTGCTGCTGGCCCATGCCCGCCTGGCGGTGCTGACGGTGCTGCTGACGGCCTTTGGCCGTGCGGTGGCCGAGGTGGGCGCGGTGATGATCGTGGGCGGCAACATCGACGGCGTGACCCGGGTGATGACCACCGCCATCGCGCTGGAAACCAGCAAGGGCGACCTGCCGCTGGCGCTGGCGCTGGGCATCGTGCTGCTGGGCGTGGTGGCCGTGATCAACCTGGCCGCCGGCCTGTTGCAGCGCCGTGGCCAGGCGGCACTGCCGCTGACCGCCGGTGCTGCGGCATGAGCGGTCTGCCGCCGCACATGGCACCCGCGCTGGCCGGATCGGCGGCGCAGCCGGCGGCACCGCTGTTGCTGGCACTGCAGCAGGCCGGCGTGCAATTCGGCGCCCAGGCGGCGCTGCGCGACATCACGTTGCAGATCCACCGCGGCGACCGCATTGCCCTGGTGGGCGCCAACGGCTCGGGCAAGACCACGCTGCTGCGCCTGCTCAACGGCCTGCTGCCGCCCACCAGCGGCCAGCGGCTGCTGCCGGCGGGCGGCCGGCCGCCGATCACGGCGATGCTGTTCCAGCGGCCCTTCCTGCTGCACTTCAGCGTGCGGCGCAACCTGCAGCTGGCGCTGTGGCTGGCCGGTGTGCCGGCCGCGGAGCGGGCGGCGCGGGTGGACGGCGCCCTGCAGCGCGTGGGCCTGCAGGCCAAGGCCGCGCTGCCGGCGCGCAGCCTGTCGGGCGGGCAGCAGCAGCGCCTGGCGCTGGCGCGTGCCTGGGCGGTGCAGCCCGACATCCTGTTCCTGGACGAACCCACCGCCAGCCTCGACCCGTCGGCCAAGCGCGAGGTGGAGCAGCTGATCGACGATTTCGGCCAGGCCGGCATGGCCCTGGTGATGAGCACCCACAACCTGGGCCAGGCGCGGCGCCTGGCCAACCGCATGCTGTACCTGGATGCCGGCCGCCTGATGGCCGACCTGCCGGTGGACGACTTCTTCCACCGCACCGACCTGCCGCCCGAGGCGGCGCAATTCCTCAAGGGAGAACTGCCATGGACCTGACCACCCCCACCCGCTTGTTGCGCCGTGCCACGCTGGCCCTGCTGGCCGCCACCGCGCTGGCCGGCCCCGCGCTGGCACAAGGCAACTTCATCGTCATGGCCTCGACCACCAGCACCGAGCAGTCGGGCCTGTTCGCGCACCTGCTGCCGGCCTTCAAGGCCGCCACCGGCACCGATGTGCGGGTGGTGGCCCTGGGCACCGGCCAGGCGCTGGACACCGGCCGCCGGGGCGACGCCGACATCGTCTTCGTGCATGACCAGGTGGCCGAAGAGAAGTTCGTCGCCGAGGGTTTCGGCCTGAAGCGCCTGCCGGTGATGTACAACGATTTCGTGCTGATCGGCCCCGCCGCCGACCCGGCCAAGACGCGCGGCAAGGACATCACCGCCGCGCTGCAGAAGGTGGGCACGGCCGGCGCACCGTTCGTGTCGCGTGGCGACAAGAGCGGCACCCACGCCGCCGAACTGCGTTACTGGAAGGCTGCCGGCACCGACATCCCCGCCGCCAAGCCGGCCGGCTACAAGGAATGCGGCTGCGGCATGGGCCCGGCGCTGAACATCGCCGCCAGCACCGGCGCCTATGTGCTGGCCGACCGCGGCACCTGGCTGAACTTCAAGAACCGCGCCGACCTGGCCATCCTGGTCGAAGGCGACACGCGGCTGTTCAACCAGTACGGCGTGATGGTGGTCAACCCGGCCAAGCACCCGCATGTGAAGGTGGCGCTGGCCCAGGCCTTTGCCGACTGGGTGGTGTCACCGGCCGGCCAGGCCAGCATCGCGGGCTACAAGATCGGCGGCGAGCAGCTGTTCTTCCCCAACGCCGGCAGGTAGCGGCAAGTCGCGGCGGCCGGCGGCGGCCGGCGGCACGCCCTTGCCTCATGCCGTGGCGGGCAGCCGCGGGCGGTTGCCGCGGCGCAGCTGCATGCCCACCGACACCATGCGCAGCATGTCCGACGCAGACCGGCGCAGCAGTTTGCCGGCATCGGCAATGGCCTGGTCCAGCGTGCAGGGCCGGCTCAGCATGCTGGCAAACGCGTCGATGCCGTGATCCAGGTTGATCTCGACGCCGTGCCCGATGGTGCCGGCCAGCGCGATGACCGGCAAGCCACGCTTCTTGGCGCGTGCGGCCACTTCGGCCGGCACCTTGCCGAAGGGCGTCTGGTCGTCCAGGCTGCCCTCGGCGGTGATCACCAGGTCGGCCTGCGCAATCAAGCGGTCGAGCTCCAGGTACTGCATCACGATGTCGAAGCGTGGGTGCAGCTGGCCACCCAGCAGCGCGGCAAAGCCCGTGCCCAGCCCGCCGGATGCACCGGTGCCGGGCTGGCTGCCCCAGCGCACGCCAGTGGCCTGGGTGATGCAGGCCGCCCAGTTTTCCAGCGCCGCTTCCAGTTGCACCACCTGGTCGGGCGTGGCGCCCTTCTGCGGGCCGAAGACACGGGCCACGCCGCGTGCGCCCAGCAGCAGGTTGTGCCAGTTCACCGCCGCGTCGAGCTGCACCCGCGCCAGGCGCGGCTCCAGGCCCGACAGGTCGATGCGGTGCAGCCGCAGCAGTTCACCACCGCCGGCGCCCAGTTCGCGGCCCTGTGCGTCGAGCAGGCGTGCGCCCAGGGCCTGCACCATGCCGGCACCGCCGTCGTTGATGCCGGAGTCGCCGCAGCCCAGCAGCACGCGCTGGGCGCCCGCGTCCAGCGCCGCGCGGATCAGCTCGCCCACGCCGCGGCTGGTGGTCAGCATCGGGTTGCGCCGGTCGCGCGGCACCAGCCGCAGGCCCGCCGCTGCCGCCATCTCGATGACGGCCGTCTGGCTGGTGCGGCCACCCAGCAGGCCGAAGAACGCGTCGACCGCCGCACCCACCGGGCCGGTCACGCGCACAGGCCGCAGCGTGCCGCCGGTGGCATTGACCAGGGCCTGGGTGAAGCCCTCGCCGCCGTCGGCCATCGGCAACTTGGTGACCCGCGCACCGGGCATGGTGTCGAGCACGCCTTCGGCGATGCGGTCGGCCACTTCTTCTGCGCTGAGGCTCTCCTTGAAGCCCGACGGGGCGATCAGCACGTTCAGTGCGCGGCGGGGCGATGGGATGGTCTTCATGGTCTGCTCCTGGCTGTGGGTGCAGGTGCTGCACCTGTCTGACAGACGGGGCCGCCAACCCGGCAATACGACTGGCCCATGACCAATGTGTGACAGTGTGCAATTTCTGGCGACTGGCGCCGGTGCAGGTGGACCCCGGCCGTCAGCCCAGGCCCTGCAGCGGCCAGATCACCGCAGCAAACAGCACCAGCAACAGCCACATGCCCGGCAGCAGGACCAGGCTCAGGCCGGCCAGGTCGCGCGCCGTGTAGTGGGGGCCGGCTTCGCCCGCAAACATGGCCACGGGCTTGGCGCTGATCAGCAGCGTCTGGCAGAAGCCGCTGCCGATGGCCATCATGAACACCAGCAAGGCCGGGTTGTGGCCTGCTGCAGCAAACGGCAGGGCCACGGCCGGGATCAGCACCATCGCCCTGGCGGTGCGCGACGTGACCAGCAGATGCGACAGCAAGGCCAGCACCGACGCCAGGGCCAGGCCGGCCACCGGCGGCAGGCGGTCGATGGCCACGGCCTGCACCAGCAGCCCGGCCAGGGCGTCGGCAGCGCCGCTGTCCAGCATGGCCTCGCCCATCACCATGGTGGCGGCCATGAAGACCACCAGGTTCCATTCGACCTTCTTCAGCGTCGACTTCATGTCGGACCCGGTCAGGCCCTTGACGGTGGCCAGCAGTGCGCCGCACACCGCCACCATCGGCGCGTCCACGCCATGCCAGTGGGTCGTCGCCCAGGCCAGCAGCGTGCCAGCGGTGATGGCGACGATGCCCCACTGGTGGCGGGTCAGCGGTGCCGCTGCAGGCGGCGGCAGGGTGATCGCGAGGTGGCGTTCGTTCGCATGCAGAAACAGCCGCTGGATCAGCTCGCAGGCCAGCAGGCATGACACCAGGCCAAACGGCCCGGCCAGCCAGATCCAGCCCAGAAAACCAGGCGCCGCGCCACCCAGGCGGTGCATGAAGTCCAGCGCCACCAGGTGGGCGCCGGCGCCCAGCATCGACATGCAGGCCGACAGCAGGATCACCGTGGGAAACAGCAGCGCCAGTGCACGCCCATGGCGTGGCAGCGGCAAGGCCTGGGCCAGCGCCAGGAACACCGGCAGCAGCAAGGCCGCACGCCCCGATGTGGACGGCACCACCAGCGCTGTGGCCATGATGAACCAGGTCAGCCTGCGCATCAGCGCGGCCGGCGTGCGCGCAGTGGCCACCACCGCCAGGGCCCAGCGCTGCGCCAGCCCACCCGCCTGCAGCACGGCGGCCAGCATGAAGGCGGCGATCAGCAGCCAGATGAAGTCATCGCCCAGGCCGGCGTAGAACCGCTGGGGTGTGGTGGCGCCGGCGGCCAGCAAGGCCAGCGCGCCGGCCAGCGCCACCGGTGTCTCGTCGAGGTCGAGCACGGTCCAGGCGATCACCGCCCCGGCGAACACCAGCAGTGTCCAGCGCGCCGCGGGGTCCAGTTGCGGCAGCCCGCCCAACACCCCTGCGGCGGCAGCGGCGGCCAGGCCGGCGGCAGTCAGCCAGCGGCCAAGCCGGTGCAGGGCCCGGTGTGCTGGCCGGGCGGCGGTGCCCAAGGCAGCCTCTGCTGGCATCAGCGCCAACCGAGCACCTCGTGCCCCCGGTCTTCCAGGCAGTTCTCGACATACTTCTGGTAGACCTTGTCGCCCTCGTTCCATTCCAGCATCAGCTTGGTGGCCATGCCGGCCGCACCGCCGGCTGCCGCGCCACGGGCGCGTTCCCAGGCGTTCTTGCTGTTGCTGACGACCGAACCCACGGCCGTGGCCACGAAAGCGATGGCGGCGGTGGATGCGGCCTTCTGGGCGACCGTCTGCTTCCCTGTCTGCGTGCCCTGCCGGGCCTGCATGCTGTTGCGGCCGACACGCTGGTCGGCCAGCCCGCTGCAGGCCGCCAGATCGGCGCGCGTGCGTTCGTTCAGTGTGATCGAGTCGGCCTGCTTCGAATAGATGACCGGCTGCGTGCTGGCGCAGGCCGTCAGGCCCAGCGCCAGCACCAGCGTGCCGAGTGCGGCCCAGCGGCGGTGGGTGGGCCGGGGTGGGGTGGCAAAGCTTTGCATGTTGATCCTTCGGGTTGCAAGCCCGGCCAGAAGTCGTCTGGCCGGCTTGCTGCACCGACAGGCCAACGGCAGGTCTGATACATGCGCACCCCCCAGCCCCGGGCCCGCCCGTCTCAGCCTGGCACAGCCGGGCGGCTTCCCATGTCCGACCAAGGGTTTTACCTGGGTATCTGAGGAAGGAAGCTATGCAGATCATTGCATAAGCCAACACCGGCGCATGGCGCGCGGGTGGGTGCCTCAACCTCTTTCAGCCCCTGCGGAGAAGAACGCCATGCAGAAAAGCCTGCACATCAACCCGGAGAAATGCACCGGGTGCCTGCAATGCGAAATGGCCTGTTCCTATGAGAACTACGGCACCTACGCGCCGGCCAAGTCGCGCATCAAGGTGTTCGACTTCCACCACACCGGGCGCAAGGTGCCCTACACCTGCACCCAGTGCGACGAGGCCTGGTGCCTGCACGCCTGCCCGGTGGAGGCCATCACCGTTGACAAGGCCACCGGCGCCAAGGTGGTCAGTGAATCCACCTGCGTGGGCTGCAAGGTCTGCACCATCGCCTGCCCCTTCGGCACGGTGAACTACGTGCAGGAAACCGGCAAGGTGCAGAAGTGCGACCTGTGCGGCGGCGACCCCGCCTGCGCCACCGCCTGCCCCACCGGCGCCATCACCTACATCGACGCCAACTGGACCGGCCTGAACAAGATGGCCGCCTGGGCCGACAAGCTGGGCAACCAGCCTGGCGTCTGATCTTCAAGGAGCACACACATGTCCTGGGCAGGAAAAATCCTCCGCGTCAACCTCACCGCGGGCACCGTCGTGTCCGAACCGCTCAACATGACCTGGGCCAGGCAGTACCTCGGCTCGCGCGGTCTGGCCACCAAGTACCTGGTGGAAGAGATGGACGCCAAGACCGACCCGCTGTCGGCCGACAACAAGATCATCTGGGCCACCGGCCCGCTGACCGGCACCATGGCCAGCACCGGCGGCCGCTACACCGTCGTCACCAAGGGCCCGCTGACCGGGGCGATTGCCTGCAGCAACTCAGGCGGCTACTGGGGCGCCGAGCTCAAGATGGCCGGCTGGGACATGGTCATCTTCGAAGGCAAGAGCGCCAAACCCGTCTACCTGAGCATCCAGGACGACGTGGCCGAACTCAAGGACGCCAGCCACATCTGGGGCAAGAGTGTCTGGGAAACCGAAGAGATCCTGAAGAAGGCGGCGCAAGACCCGCAAGTGCGCGTCAGCTCCATCGGCCTGGCCGGTGAGAACCAGGTGCTGTACGCCGCCGTGGTGAACGACCTGCACCGTGCGGCCGGCCGCTCGGGCGTGGGCGCCGTCATGGGCAGCAAGAACCTGAAAGCGATTGCGGTGCGTGGCACCAAGGGCGTGGGCAACATCGCCAACCCCAAGGAGTTCATGAAGGTCACCTTCGAGAAGAAGAAGATCCTCGCCGACAACGCCGTCACCGGCCAGGGCCTGCCGACCTATGGCACCCAGGTGCTGATGAACGTGATCAACGAGATCGGCGCGCTGCCCACCCGCAACCACCGCGACATCCAGTTCGAAGGCGCGAAAGACATCTCCGCCGAGGCGATGGCCACCCCGCGTGAGAGCGACGGCAAGAAGCAGCTGGTCACCAACCAGGCCTGCTTCGGCTGCACCATCGCTTGTGGCCGGATCTCCAAGATCGACCCCACCCACTTCAGCGTGGTCAACAAGCCGCAGTACTGGGGCGCCACCGGCGGCCTGGAATACGAAGCCGCCTGGGCCCTGGGTGCCGCCAACGGCGTCAACGACCTGGAAGCGCTGCAGTACGCCAACACCATCTGCAACGAGCAGGGCATGGACCCGATCACCTTCGGCGCCACCATCGGCGCGGTGATGGAGCTCTACGAGATGGGTGTGATCACCAAGGACATGCTGGGCCTGGAAGCCCCGTTCGGCAGCGCCAAGGCGCTGTGCGAACTGGCCGACATGACCGCCAACGGTGTGGGCTTCGGCAAGGAGATCGCCCAGGGCAGCAAGCGGCTGACGGCCAAGTACGGCCACCCCGACCTGAGCATGAGCGTCAAGGGCCAGGAATTCCCGGCCTACGACGGCCGCGGCATCCAGGGCATGGGCCTGGCCTACGCCACCAGCAACCGTGGCGCCTGCCACCTGCGTGGCTACACCGTCGCGTCTGAAGTGCTGGGCATCCCGGTCAAGACCGACCCGCTGGTGTCCGAGGGCAAGCCCGAGCTGGTGATGGCCTTCCAGGACGCCACCGCGGCGTTTGATTCGGCCGGCATCTGCATCTTCACCAGCTTCGCCTGGGGTTTGGCCGACGTGCAGCCGCAGGTGGCCGCCGCCTGCGGCGACGAGTTCACGCTGGAGAACCTGTCGCTGATCGGTGAGCGCATCTGGAACATGGAGCGCGACTTCAACAACCGCGCCGGCTTCACTGCCGCTGACGACACCCTGCCCAAGCGCCTGCTGACCGAGCCGGCCAAGACCGGCCCGGCCAAGGGCCTGGTGAGCAAGCTGCCCGAGATGCTGCCCAAGTACTATGAAATCCGCGGCTGGGACACCGGCGGTCAGCTGACCGACGCCACGCGCGCCAAGCTCGGCCTGTAAGCCCAGCGCTGCTGGTGTCGACTGCAAGGCGGTTCTCGGACCGCCTTGCTTCTTTCTGAAGAGAACATTGCCATGAAGCACGTGATCCTGGGCGCCGGCCCGGCCGGCGTGATCGCCGCCGAGACCCTGCGCAAGCACGCCCCGCACGACGACATCACCCTGATCGGCGACGAGCCCGAGGCGCCGTACTCCCGCATGGCCATCCCCTACCTGCTGATCGGCAAGGTGGGCGAGGACGGCACCCACCTGCGCCACACGCCGGGCCACTTCGAGGCGCTGCGCATCACGGTGCGCCAGGCCCGGGCCCAGACGGTGGATGTGGACAAGCGCTGCGTGGTGCTGCAGGGCGGCGAGGTGGTGCCGTTCGACAAGCTGCTGATCGCCACTGGCTCGTCGCCCGCATCGCCGCCGATCCCCGGCATCAACGGCCCCGGCGTGCACCCCTGCTGGACCTTGGCCGACGCCCGCGCCATCATGGCCCTGGCCCAGCCGGGCGCCCGCGTGCTGCAGATGGGCGCCGGCTTCATCGGCTGCATCATCATGGAAGCCCTGGCCATGCGCGGCGTGAAGCTCAGCGTGGTCGAGATGGGCGACCGCATGGTGCCGCGCATGATGGGGCCCACCGCCGGCGGCATGATCAAGGACTGGTGCGAGAAGAAGGGCGTGGCGGTGTACACCGGCGCCCGGGTCGAGGCCATCGAGCGGCCCGCGCCCGCGCCGGCCGCGCCGCGGCCGTCGATGCGCCCGCCGCCGGAGCCTGCCGTCAAGCCCACGCTGCTGCAGAAGCTGGGCAATGCCATCGGCGTGGTGCACATTCCTGCGCCGCCGCCGCCCGCACCCTGGCCCAAGCCCGAGCCGGCCACGCCGGCGGCGGGCCCGATGCAGGTGCGCCTGTCCACCGGCCAGGTGCTGGAGGCCGATCTGGTCATCAGCGCCACCGGCGTGCGGCCCAACATCGGCTTCCTCGAGCACTCGGGCGTGCGCTGCCTGGTGGGCGTGCTGACCGACGAGCACCTGCAGACCAACGTGCCCGGCATCTATGCGGCTGGCGATTGCGCCGAGGCCTTCGACAAGGTCAGCGGCCAGACCATCGTCAGCGCCATCCAGCCCAACGCGGCCGAGCAGGCGCGGGTGGCGGCGCTGAACATGGCCCACCGCGGCCCCACGCCGCTGGCCGAGCTGAAGGGCGTCACCCAGATCAACGTGCTCGACACCCTGGGCATGATCTCCGCCAGCTTCGGCAAGTGGGACGGCGTGCCCGGCGGCGAGCATGTGGAGCTGACCGACCGCGACGCCGGCAAGCTGCTGAGCCTGCAGTTCAGCGGCAACCAGCTGGTCGGCTGCAACTCGGTGGGCTGGACCGAGCACGTGGGCGTGATGCGGGGCCTGGTCGAAGGCCAGGTCAAGCTCAGCGACGACTGGAAGCAGCGCCTGATGCACGACCCCACGCTGCTGATGGAGGCCTACCTCGCCAATGCCCAGGCGCAGGCCGACATGGCGCTGGTGCGGCAGCGCTGAGGCGGCTGGGTCGTGTGCCGATGAAGATCACCTTCAAGCTCTACGCCAGCCTCACCGAGTACCTGCCGCCCGCGGCCCGGCGCGACAACCGCATCGAGCTGGAGGTGGCGGCCGACGCCACCATCGCCCAGATCATCGAGCCGTTGGGCATGCCGCCCAAGCTGGTGCACCTGGTGCTGGTCAACGGCGTCTACATCCCGCCGGAGCAGCGGGCCACGCGCACCTTCGTCGAAGGCGATGTGCTGGCCATCTGGCCGCCCATCGCTGGCGGGTGACCCGGTGCAGGGCCACTACCCCGCGGAGTTCCGCCGTGAGCAGGGCTTCACCGAGTCTGACTGGCTGCACTGTCTGCCCGGCGCCGTGCGCGGTTGCCCGCTGGCCATCAGCGGCCCGGGCCGGGCCACGGTGCAGGTCGGTGCCGGCACGCTGCACCTGGCCTGGCAGGTGCAGCCACCGCGCCAGATCGCGCTGATGCGCATGCCGGTGCTGGCCACGCACTACCGCTTCGACGGCGTGGCCGAGGACGACCGCCAGGCCTTCATGAAGTTCTTCGACCTCTACACCCAGCGCGGGGGCGGTTGATCGGGCGGTGGGGTGAGCCCGGCATGCGGCCACCCCAGCAATTCCGCCACCCGGGTCACCACCCAGGTCGCCTCGGCGGCATTGAAGCCTGCCCCATCGGCCGCCAGGCCGGCGGCGGTGCGTTCCAGGATCAGGTCTTCGCTCAGCCCCTGGTCATGCAGGCGGGCCTGGCAGGGCTCGACCAGCATCTGCGCCATGTCCTCGCACAGCTCGTAGCGGGCGCGAAAGTCGTCGCGTGGCAGCGTTAGCCTGCCGCGTGCATCGCGGTGCACCGCCTCGAACGACGGCGGGATCAGGATCTGGTTTTCGTCTGCGGACATGGGCACAGGTTGTACTGCATCGGGCGCGTGGGTGGTCATGCTGGTTGCGAAGGGCTCAAAGCGGTCGTTGGACTTTTGGCCTTTACGCCTTGCCAAGGCGTCGCCGGTGCGGTGCAGCGCGCCGGGTCTCGCCCCGGCGGGCGCCCAACTTTCTGTCGCGCCAGAAAGTTGGACCAAGAGGCGCTCTCCAAACTGCGCGTTGAGGCCGGCGCGCCTGCGGCGACCCAGGCGCTTCGACTCGCCTGTCCGGCTCGAACAAAGCCGCCCCTCGCGACCGCACTCGCTTCAGCGGTGGTTCCGCTCAGCTGGTTGCTGGGCCGCACCGATCGCCGCATGCCGCGATCGCGCC
>JAGOBT010000472.1 GCA_017999135.1 Burkholderiaceae bacterium | reverse complement strand
CCGGCGATCAGGAAGAAGGGCCGGTCGAGGCCGACGTCGAAGCCGCAGAGTTGCATGGCGTGGGCGCTCTCAGAGGGGTGTCAGGCAGCCAGCGCCGGCGCGGCGCGGTGGGCCAGGGCGGCGGCGATGAAGCTGATGAACAGCGGGTGGCCGTCCCAGGGCGTGCTCTTGAATTCAGGGTGGAACTGCACGCCGACGAACCAGGGGTGCACCGCCTGCGGCAGCTCGACCATCTCGGTCAGCTTCTCGCGCTGGGTGATGGCCGAGATCACCAGGCCAGCCTGCTGCAGTTGATCGAGGTACTTCTCGTTGGCCTCGTAGCGGTGGCGGTGGCGCTCGGTCACCACGGGCCCATAGATCTGGTGGGCCAGGGTGCCGGGCTTCACATCGCTGCTCTGCGCGCCCAGGCGCATGGTGCCGCCCAGGTCGCTTTGCGCGTCACGCTTCTGGATGCTGCCGTCGCGGTCTTGCCATTCATCGATCAGCGCGATCACCGGGTGCGGCGATTCGGGCTCGAACTCGGTGCTGTTGGCGCCGGCCAGCCCCGCCACATGGCGGGCGAATTCGATGGTGGCCACCTGCATGCCCAGGCAGATGCCCAGGTAGGGCAGCTTGTGCTCGCGGGCGTACTGGGCGGCGACGATCTTGCCTTCGATGCCGCGCTTGCCGAAGCCGCCGGGCACCAGGATGGCGTCGTACTGCGCCAGGCTGTCGGCCGTCTCGGGCGTCAGCGTCTCGGCGTCGACGTATTCGATCCTGACCCGCGCATGCTGGTGGATGCCGGCGTGGCGCAGGGCCTCGTTCAGGCTCTTGTACGAATCCGACAGGTCGGTGTACTTGCCGCACATGGCAATCGTCACCTCATGCAGGGGGTGGCCCACCTCGTGCACCAGGGTGTCCCAGCGTTTGAGGTTGGCGGCCTTGGTCAGCAGTTGCAGCTTCATGCAGATCTGCTCGTCCAGGCCCTGCTCGTGCAGCAGGCGCGGCACCTTGTAGATGGTGTCCACATCCCACATGCTGATCACGCCGTGCGGCACCACGTTGGTGAACAGGCTGATCTTCTCGCGCTCTTCGGCCGGCACTTCGCGGTCGGCGCGGCACAGCAGCACGTCGGGCTGGATGCCGATCTCGCGCAGCTTCTGCACCGTGTGCTGCGTGGGCTTGGTCTTCAGTTCGCCCGCGGCGGCGATCCAGGGCACATAGGTCAGGTGCACGAAGGCGGTGTTGGTGGGGCCCAACTTCAGGCTGAGCTGGCGCACCGCTTCCAGGAAGGGCAGGCTCTCGATGTCACCGACCGTGCCGCCGATCTCGACGATGGCGACATCCACATCGGCCGCGCCGCGCTTGATGAACTCTTGAATCTCGTTGGTGACGTGCGGAATCACCTGCACCGTCTTGCCGAGGTAGTCGCCCCGGCGCTCCTTCTCGAGCACGCTCTTGTAGATCTGGCCCGAGGTGAAGTTGTTGCTGCGCTTCATCCGCGTGGTGATGAAGCGCTCGTAGTGGCCGAGGTCGAGGTCGGTCTCGGCGCCGTCGTCGGTGACGAACACCTCACCGTGCTGGAACGGGCTCATCGTGCCCGGGTCGACGTTGAGATACGGGTCCAGCTTGATGAGGGTGACCTTGAGGCCGCGCGATTCGAGGATCGCCGCCAGCGAGGCCGACGCGATGCCCTTGCCGAGAGAGGACACCACACCGCCGGTGACGAAGACGTACTTGGTCATGTCGTGCAGCACCCTGGGGTGGGCCGCCGCCGTGGTGCAAGTGGGGCCACAGGAATGCTCTGGTGGTAAAGCGCGATTATAGGCGAGGGGTGGCTGCGGGCATGCCAGCATGGGCCGGGCGCCGCGGCCCAGGCAAGATCGGCGCTTCTTCAGCTTTCGCGACGGACAACACGATGCAGTGGATGCGATTCAGCCATGCCGGCACCCCGGGCTTCGGCTTGCTGGCGGGCGACCAGGTGCAGGTGCACAGCGGCAACCTGTTCGACCACCCGCAACCCACCGGCCAGGTGCTGGCGCTGGCCGACTGCCAGTGGCTGCCGCCCTGCGAACCGGCGCAGATGCTGGCCCTGTGGAACAACTTCCGCGCCGCGGCCGAGAAGAACGGCTGGGCCACGCCCGCCGACCCGCTGTACTTCGTCAAGGCCATCGGCAGCCTGAACGCCCACGGCCGGCCGATCCCGGTGCCCGCCGCCTATGACGGCCGTGTGCTGTACGAAGGTGAACTGGCGGTGGTGATCGGCCGCACCGCACAGGCCGTGTCGCTGGCCGACGCGCCGGCCCACATCTTCGGCTACACCCTGGCCAACGACGTGACGGCGCTGGAGCTGCTGCACCGCGACTCCAGCTTCCCGCAGTGGACGCGCGCCAAGGGTTTCGACGGCTTCTGCCCGCTGGGCCCGGTGATCCAGACGGACTTCGACCCGTCGACCGCGAGCCTGCGCACGCTGGTGGGCGGCCGCGAGCGCCAGAACTACGCGCTGGCCGACATGTTCTTCAGCCCCGCCGAACTGGTGCACCGCATCTCGCAGGACATCACCCTGCAGCCGGGCGACGTGATCCTGTGCGGCACCTCGCTGGGCGCCATGCCGATGAAGCCGGGCACCGAGGTGCAGGTGGTGGTCGACGGCATCGGCACGCTGGCCAACACCTACGGCTGAGGCCGGACGCCGGACAGTCCCTGCGGACTGTCTGGCGCCTGCCGAAGCGGCCGAGCTCTGCGAGGCCGTGGGCGAGGCCGGACGCCGGACAGTCCCTGCGGACTGTCTGGCGCCTGCCGAAGCGGCCGAGCTCTGCGAGGCCGTGGGCGACGCCGCTCAGACAGGCGTCAAGCCCACCTTGGCCTTCTGCTGCGCCAGCGTGTGCGCCAGCAACTGCATGGCGCTGTAGATCGCCTCAATCTGCGGCGTGGGCACGCCGGTGATGCGGCCCAGCTCGACCACGGCGCCCACCAGGGCGGCGATCTCGGGGGCGCGGCCGGCTTCCACGTCCTGCAGCATGCTGGTCTTGTGGGCGCCCACGGCCTCGGCGCCGGCAATGCGCTGATCGAGGCTGATGCGGAAGCGCACGCCCAGCGCTTCGGCCACCTGCTGCGCCTCGGCCATCATGCCGGCGGCCAGCGCCCGGCTGGCCGGGAAGCGGCAGATGTCTTCCAGCGTGGCATGGGTGAGTGCGCTGATCGGGTTGAAGCTCAGGTTGCCCCACAGCTTGACCCACAGCTCGCTGCGGATGTCCTTGCTGACCGGCGCCTTGAAGCCGGCGCGGATCAGCGCCTGGCTCAACGCGTCGATGCGCTCGGTGCGCTCACCGCTCAGTTCACCGATGGTGAAGCGGTTGCCTTCCACCACCTTCACCACCCCCGGCTCCAGCAGTTCTGCCGCCGGGTAGACGATGCTGCCGATGATGCGCTCGGGCTCGATGGCCGCCGCCAGCT
>JAGOBT010000471.1 GCA_017999135.1 Burkholderiaceae bacterium | reverse complement strand
TCGACGGTCAGCGCGTGCGGGCCCAGGGCGACCGCGCCGTCGCCCGACATCGTGCCCACGGTCTCGCTGGCGTCCAGCTGCAGCCCGCTGCCCGCCAGCAGCTGCAGCCAGCCAGCGTCGGCCAGCGCGGCGCCGCCAGCCAGGCGCAACTGGCCGGCAGCCACCAGGGTGCCGCCGGTGAACAGGTTGGTGCCCGACAGCGTGAGTGCCCCGCTGCCGCGCTTGACCAGGCCGCCATTGCCGGCGATGCCGCCGCCAAAGGCCGTGTCGGCGGCGCTGTCCAGCGTCAGCCAGTGGCTGCCCAGCGCCACCGCGCCGGTGCCGGTGATGGCGCCCAAGGTCTTGTCGGCCTGCAGCTGCAACGTGGCGCCGGTGTCGACCTGCACGGCAGCGCCATCGGGCAGCGCGCCAGCCGCCGCCAGCACCAGCGTGCCCGCGGCCACCCGGGTGCCCGACGCCGGATGGTTGCTGCCGGCCAGCGTGAGGCTGCCGGCACCCTGCTTGACCAGGCCGCCATCGCCGCCGAGGCTGCCGTTGAACACCGAACTGGCCGCGCTGCCGGTGGTCAGCGTGTGCGTGCCCAGCACCACCTGGCCGGCGCCGGACAGCGGCCCCAGTGTCTCGCTGGCGGCCAGCTGCACCGCTGCACCCGCGTCCACCCGCAGCGCGCCGCCATCGGCCAGTGCGCTGCCACCGGCCAGCACCAGCGCACCGGCCTGCACCACCGTGCCACCGGTGAAGCCGTTGCTGCCCGACAGCGTGACGCTGCCCGCACCCTGCTTGACCAGCCCGCCGGTGCCGCCCATGCTGCCGCTGAACAGGGTGTCGGAACCGTTGCCCAGCGTCAGCGTCTGCGGGCCCAGCGCCACGGCGCCGGCGCCCGTCAGCGCGCCCAGCGTTTCGCCGGCCGCCAGCTGCAGCGTGGCACCACCATCCACCCGCACGGCCGACGCGTCGTCCAGCGCAGCGCCACCGGCCAAGGCCAGCGTGCCGGCCTGCACCGTGGTGCTGCCGCTGTACAGGTTGGTGCCGGACAAGGTGAGCGTGGCACCGCCCTGCTTGACGAGGCCGCCGGTGCCGTCGATGCCACCACCGAAGCTGCTGTCCGTGGTGGAGCGCACCGTCAGCAGGTGGCTGCCCAGGGCGATGAAGCCGTCACCCGACAGCGGGCCCACGGTTTCGGCCGCCCCCAGTTGCAGCACGGCGCCAGCGGCCAGATGCAGCGGGCCGCCGTCCGCCAGGGCCGTGCCGCCGTTCAGCACCAGCGTGCCGGCATCCACCGTGGTGCCGCCGGTGAAGGCATTGCTGCCGCCCAGGATGAGGCTGCCGCTGCCTTGCTTGCGCAGGCTGCCCGCCCCGGTGATGGTGCCGTCGTAGCTGCTGCTGGCGCTGCCGCCGGCACTGCCGTGGGTCAGCGTGGCGCCGGCGGCCAGGGCCACCGTGCCCGCGCTGTTGCCGGCCAGCGCCTGCACGCTGCTGCTGGCGTTGACGGCCAGTGTGGTGCCGGCCGGGCCGTTGAGCAGCACCGTGCTGCCGGCGTTCAACGCATTGGCCGCCTGCAGTGCCAGCGTGCCATCCAGCAGTTCGACGAAGCCGCTGAATCCCGGGCTGGCCTGGCGCAGCGCCACGGTGCCGGTGCCTTGCTTGACCAGGGGCCCGGCGCCGACCAGGCTGGCATCGATGGTGCCCGACTCCAGCAGCAACTGCCCGGCCAGCAGACTGCCGCCGTGCAACTGGCCGCTGGTGTTCAGCAGCACCATGGCAACGCTGCGGGTGCTGCCGCCCAGGTCGACGCTGCCACTGCCGTCGATGGCGAGCGTGCCCCCGGTCGGCAGCGCCAGGTCGCCTGCCAGGGCCAGCGTGCCGCCGCTGACGGTGGTGCCGCCGAAGTAGCCGTTGGCGCCGCTGAGCGTCACCGTGCCCGTGCCTGTCTTCACCACCCCGCCCGCGCCGCCCTGCAGGTCGGCGCTGATGCTGCCGGCCTGCAGGTCGAACTGCGACGCCGACACGCTGCCGTTGCGCACCGTGCCGCCGGTCAGGCGCAGCGTGGCCAGGTGCGGCGATTGGCCGCCCAGGTCGAGCACCCCGCTGGCCACCTGCACCGTGCTGCCAGCCGGCAGTGCCGCGGCACTGCCCAGGTGCAGCGTGCCACCCTGCACCGCCGTGCCGCCTGCGTGCAGGTTGGCGCCGGTCAGCAGCAGCGTGCCGCCGCCCACCTTGGCCAGCGCGCCATCGCCCACCACGGCGGCTGCCAGGGCGCTGCCATCGCCGTCGGCCGACAAGGTGTGGCCCGGGCCGATCTGCACGCTGCCCAGCAGCGCGCCGCCCGCCGATCCGCCCGACAGCGCGCCGATCCGCACGTCGGCCTGCACCGCCAGCGTGGACGCGGCAGCCTGGCTGAGGCTGACGCGGTTGCCAGCCCCGAGCGCCGTGGCGCTGTCCAGCGACAGCCGGCCGCCATCCAGTTGCACCGCCCCGGTGAAGCCGCTGTTGCTGCCGGCCAGCGACACGCCACCGTCGCCCGCCTTGGTCAGCGTGCCGCCACCGCCCAGGGCGCCGGTCAACGACAGCGCCACGCCGCTGGCCACGTCCAGCGTGCCGCCCGTGCCCACCAGGGACACGGCCCGGTTGACCGACTGCGCACCGCCACCGGCCTGCCAGGCCAGCGTGGCGCCGTTCTGCAACGTGACGGCCGCGGCCGCGTCGCCCAGCTGGCCATCGGCACTGACCTGCAGCGTGCCGCCCGAGGCCACCGTGCCGCCCGCATGGCTGTTGGTGGCCGACAGCACCAGCGTGCCGCCACCCACCTTGGCCAGCGCCCCGGCACCGCTGACCACCGCGGCCAGCGCCGTGCCGTTGCCATTGGCCGACAGCGTCTTGTCGGCCGCGATCACCACGCTGCCGAACGGCGTGGCGCCGGTGGCACCGCCCGACAGCGCACCCAGCGTGGTGTCGGTGTGGACATGGAGCGTCGACGCGGCCGTGCTGCTCAGCGTCACCGCGTTGGCGCTGCGCAAGGCCTGGGGCTGATCCAGCGCCAGCGTGCCGCCGGCCAGCGTGACGCTGCCGTCGAACCCGCTGTTGCCGTCGGCGGCCGCAGGGGCCAACGACAGCGTGCCGGCGCCGGCCTTGGTCAGCGCCCCGCTGCCGCTGAGCGCGCCGGTGGCCGCCAGCGTGCCGGTGATGCCGAGCGTGCCGCCGCCAGTGCCCAGCACCACCGCACGGCTGGTGCTCTGCGCCGTGCTGCCGGCATTCCAGGCCAGCCTGGCACCGTTCTGCAGCATGACGGCCCCGGCGGCGGCGCCCAGCTGGCCATCGGCGCTGACCTGCAGCGTGCCGCCCGCCACGGTGGTGCCACCGCGGTAGGCATTGGCGCCGGCCAGCGCCAGGCTGCCGGCACCCAGCTTGGTCAGGCTGCGGGCGGCGGCCGGGGCACTGC
>JAGOBT010000470.1 GCA_017999135.1 Burkholderiaceae bacterium | reverse complement strand
CGCCGTCAAGGCGCACAACAAGCAGCGGCTGGCCACGCTGATCCACAAGGCCACCGGCGTCACCGTCAACGCGGCCAGCCTGTTCGATGTGCAGGTCAAGCGCATCCACGAGTACAAGCGCCAGCTGCTGAACGTGCTGCATGTGGTGACGCGCTACCGCGCCATCCTGGCCCAGCCCAACGCCGGCTGGGTGCCGCGGGTGGTGGTCTTTGCCGGCAAGGCCGCCAGCAGCTACACCACCGCCAAGAACATCATCCGGCTGATCCACGACGTGGGCCAGGTGATCAACAACGACCCCCGCATCGGCGACACGCTCAAGCTGGTGTTCATCCCCAACTACGGCGTCAGCGTGGCCGAGACCATCATGCCCGGCGCCGACCTGAGCGAGCAGATCAGCACCGCCGGCACCGAGGCCTCGGGCACCGGCAACATGAAGCTGGCGCTGAACGGCGCGCTGACCATCGGCACCGACGACGGCGCCAACATCGAGATCCGCCAGAACGTCGGCGACGACAACATCTTCATTTTCGGCAAGAAGACGCCCGAGGTGGCCGCCATCCGCGCCGCCGGCTACCAGCCGATGCGCATCTACGAGGGCAACCCGCAGCTCAAGGCAGTGCTCGACAGCATCGCCGCCGGCGCCTTCTCCCCCGACGAGCCGGCCCGCTACCGGCCGCTGATCGACAGCCTGCTGTGGGGCGGCGACCACTACCTGCTGCTGGCCGACTACGATGATTACGTGGCCACGCAGGCGAAGGTCGACGTGTTGTACAAGGACCCCGAGGCCTGGTCGCGCAAGGCCATTGCCAACGTGGCCGGCATGGGGCCGTTCTCGGCCGACCGCACCATCCGCGAGTACGCTGCGCAGATCTGGCACGTGGCGCCGCAGGCCTGAGCAGACTGCAGTTGCCACCACCACAAGAACAACCACCGAGACAACCCGTGATGGCCACTGCCGCCGATTTCGACCTGGTCTGCCAGGGCCGCCACGGCGACCCGTTCGCCGTGCTGGGCCCGCACCGGGACGCCGCTGGCGGGTGGACGGTGCGCGCCTTCCTGCCCGGCGCCCGCGCCGTGGTGGTGCTGGCCGCCGCCAGCGACAAACGGCTGGGCACGCTGCAGCAGGTGCATGCCGACGGCCTGTGGGCCGGGCCGGCGGCACTGCAGGCCGGCACCGCCACCGCCGGCATGGCCAGCTACCGGCTGCAGATCACCTGGGCCGACGACACGGTGCAGGTGGCCGATGACCCCTACCGCTTCGGCCCGGTGCTGGGCGAGCTGGACGCATGGCTGCTGGCCGAAGGCACGCACCTGCGGCCGTTTGAGGTGCTGGGCGCCACGCCGCGTGTCCACGGCGGCGTGGCCGGCACCGGCTTTGCCGTTTGGGCACCCAATGCCATGCGTGTCAGCGTGGTCGGCGATTTCAACCATTGGGACGGCCGCCGCCACCCGATGCGCCTGCGCCGCGAATGCGGCGTGTGGGAATTGTTCATCCCCGACGTGGCCGCCGGCGCCCGCTACAAATACGAACTGCTCGGCCCGCAAGGCCAGCTGCTGCCGCAGAAGGCCGATCCAATGGCACGCGCCGCCGAGCTGCGGCCGGCCACCGCCAGCGTGGTGGCGCCGCTGCCCGACACGGTGCCGGCCAGCACCACCCGCCAGGCGGCCAACGCCCTGGGCGCGCCGATCAGCATCTACGAGGTGCACCCCGGCTCGTGGCGGCGCAAGCCCGAAGAGGGCAACCGCTGGCTGACCTGGGACGAGCTGGCCGCCGAGCTGGTGCCCCATGCCGCCCGCCTGGGCTTCACCCACATCGAGCTGCTGCCGATCAGCGAGCACCCGTTCGACGGCAGCTGGGGCTACCAGCCGCTGGGGCTGTATGCGCCCACCGCCAGGTTCGGCGACGGCGCCGGCCTCCGCCGCTTCGTACAGGCCGCGCACGCGGCAGGCCTGGGTGTGATCCTGGATTGGGTGCCCGCCCACTTCCCCACGGACGCCCACGGCCTGGCCAACTTCGACGGCACGCACCTGTATGAGTACGCCGACCCGCGCGAGGGCTACCACCCCGACTGGAACACGCTGATCTGCAACCTGGGCCGCACGGAGGTGCGCAACTTCCTGATCGGCAATGCGCTGTACTGGCTGGAGCGCTTCGGCGTCGACGGCCTGCGCGTGGACGCGGTGGCGTCGATGCTGTACCGCGACTACAGCCGCAAGCACGGTGAATGGATCCCCAACGTGCACGGCGGGCGCGAGAACCTGGAGGCCATCAGCTTCCTGCGGAGGCTGAACGAGGTGGTGGGCAGCGAGCGGCCCCAGGCCATCACCCTGGCCGAGGAATCCACCGCCTTTCCGGCCGTGTCGCGGCCCACCTACGCGGGTGGCCTGGGCTTCCACTTCAAGTGGAACATGGGCTGGATGCACGACACCCTGGCCTACATGGCGCGTGACCCGATCCACCGCAGCCACCACCAGGGCGAGCTGAGCTTCGGCCTGGTGTACGCCTTCAACGAGAACTTCGTGCTGCCGCTGTCGCACGATGAAGTGGTGCACGGCAAGGGCAGCCTGATCGGCAAGATGCCGGGTGACGCCTGGCAGCAGTTCGCCAACCTGCGCGCCTACTACGGCTTCATGTGGGGGCACCCGGGCAAGAAGCTGCTGTTCATGGGCGGTGAATTCGCGCAGCGCCGCGAATGGAACCACGACACCAGCCTGGACTGGCACCTGCTGCAGCCCGGCGCCGACCCGGCGCACGCCGGCGTGCAAGCCCTGGTGCGCGACTTGAACCTGTTGCACCAGACCCTGCCCGCCCTGCACCAGCGCGACTTCACGGCCGATGGCTTTGAATGGATCAGCCATGACGATGCCGCCCACAGCGTGCTGGCCTTCGTGCGGCATGGCGCCGACGGCAGCCACCCGGTGCTGGTGGTCTGCAACTTCACCCCGGTGGTGCACCACGGCTGGCGGGTGGGCGTGCCACGCGACGGCACCTGGACTGAACGGCTGAACACCGACAGCGCCCACTACGGCGGCAGCAATGTCGGCCAGCCGCTGGGTGCCGCGCAGGCCGAGTCCATCGGCGCGCACGGCCGGCCGCAGTCCATCAGCATCAGCCTGCCCCCGCTGGCCGCCGTGTTCTTCGAATGGACCGCCTGAACCCGGCCCCGCTGGTGCTCGATGCCGGCCGGCCGTGGCCGCTGGGCGTGCACTGGGACGGCCAGGGCCTGAACATCGCCGTGGCCAGCACCAGCGCCCATGCCATCGAGCTGTGCCTGTTCGACGCCACCGGCCAGCGCGAAACCCACCGCGGCAGCCTGCCCGGCCACACGCTGGACGTGTGGCACGGCTACCTGCGTGCCGATGCCGGCAGCACCCTGGGCCACCCTGGCCAGCTCTATGGCCTGCGTGCCCATGGCCCCTGGCGGCCCGACCGGGGCCA
>JAGOBT010000469.1 GCA_017999135.1 Burkholderiaceae bacterium | reverse complement strand
TGCTGGGCCACCATCCGAAGCTGCTCAAGCGCTTCAACCTGATGGGCGGCTTCCTCCTCAACAAGGGGCTGCTGCCCGAACGCGAGCGCGAACTCGTGATCCTGCGCATCGGCTGGAACGCCAACGCCGTCTACGAGTTTGGACAGCACACCGTCATTGGGTTGCGGTGCGGCCTGACCGGCGACGAGATCGCGGCATTGACGAGGGCGACCGACACCCACGACTGGCGTGCCGACGACCTGGCCCTGATCGCAATGGCCGACGAACTGGCAGCCGACGACTGCGTCACCGACGCGACCTGGGCGACGCTGGCGGCGCGGTGGAGCCATGCCGAACTCGTCGAACTGCTGGTCGTCGCCGGCTTCTACCGACTTGTGTCCGGGTTTCTCAACAGCGCCGGTGTGCAGCTTGACAACGGCGTCCCCGGCTTCCCCAACCGACTGACGTCTCACGGCCCCGCATCCGCCGGGTTCGTGTGACGGCTCCCATGGCCAGCCATGCTCCGCTACCACACCGTCCCAGTCACACCTTTTGCGCAAAATGCCTCCATCGTCTGGTGCTCCGAGACGATGGAGGGCGCCGTGATCGACCCGGGTGGCGATCTGCCGCGCCTGCAGGCCGAGGTGGCACGCCTGGGCGTCACGCTCACCCAGATCCTGCTCACCCATGCCCACATCGACCACGCCGGTGGCACCGGCACGCTGGCGCGCATGCTGAGCCTGCCGATCATCGGCCCGCACCCGGGCGACCAGTTCTGGATCGACGGGCTGGCCGAGCAGGCACGCATGTTCGGATTTGCCCCGGCCGAGCCGTTCACGCCCACCCGCTGGCTGGCCGATGGCGACACGGTGGCGGTGGGCCGCAGCACCCTGGCCGTGCGCCACTGCCCCGGCCACACGCCGGGCCATGTGGTGTTCCACAGCGCCGAGGCGCAGCGTGCCTTCGTCGGCGATGTGCTGTTCGCAGGCAGCATCGGCCGCACCGACTTCCCCGGCGGCGACCACGACACCCTGATCGCCAGCATCACCCAGCGCCTGTGGCCGATGGGCGACGCCACGGTGTTCATCCCAGGCCACGGCCCGGAAAGCAGCTTCGGCGCCGAGCGTCGCCACAACCCCTACGTGGGCGGCACCTGAGTTTCCACCCGACCGGCGCTGGTAATAAATCACAGGCTGGCGCGTGGCAGGCGTCACGCTGCCGCGCCCGGGCTGACGCCCACACTGCGTCTCCATGCAGCCAGGCCTTGCGATCCGCTCGGTCGCTGCCCCAGGAGATGCCACCATGCTTGATCTGCTCGACTCCCCGAAAGCCAACGCCTCGGACCTGTTGGCCGCTCTGGGCGCTCCCGCCATGGCGCAACGCAGCCGCGGCTATGCTGGCCCCGAGCGGCGCGGTGCCGCATCGCTGCAGCACCGCCGCATGGCGCAGATGCTCGACACGCTGGACTACGGCATGCTGCTGATCGGCGAGAACCTGGACGTCAGCCACATCAACAAGGCGGCCCGCCGCGACATGGACGACCACCACCCGCTGCAGTGGGTGGGCGGGCAGTTGCAGGCGCGGCTGCAAAAGGACCAGCAGCCGCTGCGTGATGCGCTGGTGGGCGCCACCCAGCGCGGCCTGCGCCGCCTGCTGCAGCTGGGCGACAGCCAGGGCCCGGGCCGCCAGCGCATCAGCGTGGCCGTGGTGCCGCTGCCAGCGCTGGGCGTCGACGAGCAGCCCGGCGCGGTGGTACTGCTGGGCAAGCGCCAGGTGTGTGAAGAGCTCACCGTCGAATGGTTCGCCCGCAGCCACGGCCTGACGATGGCCGAGACCACCGTCATCAAGGGCCTGTGTGCCGATCTCACGCCGCATGAGATCGCCGCGCGGCAAGGCGTGGGCCTGGCCACCATCCGCACGCAGATCGGCAGCATCCGCATCAAGACCGGTGCAGGCAGCATCCGCGCCCTGGTGCAGCAGGTGGCGCTGCTGCCGCCGCTGGTCAGCGCGCTGCAGGGCAGCGGCGGCACCCGCCTGGCCGACCGCGTGCTGCACTCCTGACCGGCCGCCGGGCGCCATGCACCCCCGCGCTGGCCAGGTGGACCGGGCCGGCGCGGTTGCGTTCTGTCACCGCTGCAGCGGCCGCCCGGCCGGTGCAGGCGTAGCATCGGCCACAGGCGCCGCGCTGCCAGACAGCCGTGCCCGCTGCCGATGGCCCAGATCACCGAACCCACCCGCCTTGCACGCCCAGCCGCTGCCGCCAACCCGGCTGCCGGCGCGATGGGTGCACCTGTCGTCATGAGCGAGGCGCTGTCCGAACTGGCGGCGCGCGGCGAGTTGCGCCGCTACCGCAAGGGCACGCTGCTGATCCAGGAAGGCGACCACGGCGACACCATTTTCATCATCCAGAGCGGCCGCCTGCGCGCGTTCAGCGCCGGCGACAACGACCGCGAGATCACCTACGGCGTCTACGGCCCGGGGGAATACCTGGGTGAACTCAGCCTGGACGGCGGCCCGCGCTCGGCCAGCGTGATCACGCTGGAAGCCTGCACCTGCTCGGTGGTGGGCCGGCGCACGCTGGAGCGCTTCATCGGCGAGCGGCCCGAATTTGCCTTCGAGCTGCTGGCCAAGGTGATCCGCCGGGCGCGCACCGCCACCCACAGCGCGCGCCAGCTGGCGCTCAACGATGTCTACGGCCGGCTGCGGGCACTGCTGCAGGGCGTGGCGCAACCGCAGCCCGACGGCACCCAGCGCGTGGTCGACCGGCTCACCCACCAGGAGATGGCCAACCGGCTGGGCTGCTCACGCGAGATGGTCAGCCGCCTGATGAAGGACCTGGAGCGCGGTGGCTACCTGCAGGTGCAGGACAGCCAGTTCGTGCTGGTCAAGCCGCTGCCGCAGCGTTGGTAGGTCAGGCGGCCGGCGGGCCGAAGCGGCGGTCAGGCTTGGCCGCGCCGGCATACACCGGGGCCAGGTTCGGCAGCCGCGACTGGATGTCCTGGATGCGGCTTTCGCCCGACGGGTGGGTGCTCAGGAACTGCGGCGGCGCACCCTTGCTGGCGGCCAGCATCTTCTGCCACAGGCTCACGCCCGCCTCGGGCCGGTAGCCGGCGCTGGCCGACAGCACCAGGCCCAGTGCATCGGCCTCGCTCTCGTTGCCGCGCGAAAACTTCAGCGTCAGCAGCTGGCCGCCCATGTTGGCCAGCGTGGCGCCGGCCCCGCCCAGGCCGAACAGCGCCGCACCCAGCTCGATGGCGCCCCGCGTGGCCACGGTCTTGGCGTAGTTCTCGCGGGAATGCTCCAGCAAGGCATGGGCCACCTCGTGGCCCATGATCGCGGCCACCTCGTCGTCGTCGAGCTTCAGCTTGGCCAGGATGCCCAGGTAGAAGGCGATCTTGCCGCCAGGCATGCAGAAGGCGTTGAGCTCGGGCGACCCGATCAGGTTGACATCCCAGCGCCATTGCTG
>JAGOBT010000468.1:1417-3450 GCA_017999135.1 Burkholderiaceae bacterium | reverse complement strand
CACCCGGCGGGCATCCTGCCGGTGGTGGGCACGCAGCGGCTCGACCGCATCGCCCGCCTGGCCGAGGCCTGGCGCACCGTGATCGACCGCGAGACCTGGTTCGAGCTGTGGACCCTGGCGGCCGGGCAGGAGGTTCCCTGACCAGGCCGCTGCGCCGGGGCGTTGCGGCCGGCGCATCATCGCTTTCCCGGTGCCCATGCGGGGGCCGGGCCCCTTGCCTTATCCTGCGCAGCCCCGGCCAACCGGCCGGTGGATGCTGAGAGCGGAACCAGCCCTTCATGGCCGAAGTCCTGTTGCGCCAAGTGCGCAAGTCCTACGACGGGCGCACCCCCGTGCTGCATGGCATCGACCTGGATGTGCAGCATGGCGAGTTCACCGTGTTCGTCGGGCCGTCGGGTTGTGGCAAGAGCACCCTGCTGCGCAGCATCGCCGGGCTGGAAGGCATCGACAGCGGCGAGATCCGCATCGGCGGCAAGCCGGTGCAGCACCTGCCGCCGCGCCTGCGCGACATCGCCATGGTGTTCCAGGACTACGCGCTGTACCCGCACAAGACCCTGTTCGAGAACATGGCCTTCGGCCTGCGCCTGCGCAAGACGCCCGAGGCCGAGATCCGCCGCCGGGTGGGTGATGCCGCCGAGCTGCTGAAGATCACGCATCTGCTGGAACGCAAGCCCGCTGCGCTGTCGGGCGGCCAGCGCCAGCGCGTGGCCATTGGCCGGGCCATCGTGCGCCAACCGCAGGTGTTCCTGTTCGACGAGCCGCTGTCGAACCTGGACGCCCAGCTGCGGCAGGAGATGCGCAGCGAGATCAAGCGCCTGCACCAGCGGCTGGGCGCCACCATCATCTATGTCACGCATGACCAGGTGGAGGCGATGACCCTGGCCGACCGCATCGCCGTGCTGCGCGGTGGCCATGTGATGCAGTACGACCGGCCGCACAACATCTACCACCGTCCGGCGGCTGATTTCGTGGCGGCCTTCATCGGCTCGCCGCCGATGAACCTGATGGACGTGACCCGCGCACCCGGCACCCCCGCGGCGCTGGATTTCGGCGGCCTGGCCTGGCCGGTGCCCGCGGCGCTGCAGCCGGCGCTGGCCGCTGTGCCGGCCGGCGCACGCCTGCGCCTGGGCGTGCGCCCCGAGCACCTGCGCCTGCAGCGCGCCGATGCCGACGATCTGGCCTGGCCTGGCCACCTGCTGCTGCTGGAGCCGCTGGGCGCCGAGACGCTGGCCACCGTGCGCGTGGGCCAGGCCGAAGTGATTGCCCGGGTGCCGGCCAGCTTTGAAGCCGCGCCCGGCACGCCGTTGCAACTGCATGTGCAGCCCGGCCAGCTGCACCTGTTCGACGCCGACAGCGGCCAGGCCTGGCATGCCGCGCCGCCCCGTTCCTGATCCCATTCCTGCCAACCGCCATCCACCAAGCAGAAAGCTGAGACAACACCATGACCCAACTCACCCGTCGTGCCGTGGCCGTGCTGGCCTGCACTGCCGCCGTCCTGTGGAGCCAACCCGACACCGCAGTCGCCCAGACCGCCGGCGCCACCAAGCTGCGCGTGTTCTCCGGCGGCCAGAACCAGCGGCCTGACCTGGTGCGCAAGCTGCTCGACCAATACCAGGCCCGCAATCCCGGCGTGACGGTGGAGATCGAGACCGGCGGCGCCACCAGCGAACTGCAGCGCCAGTACCTCAGCACGGTGCTCACCGCCAAGGATTCGGCGATCGACATCTACATGATCGACATCGTGAACCCGGCGCAATATTTCGGCGCCGGCTGGCTGGAGCCGCTGGACGCCTACGTGGGCCCCGGCCAGCGAGGTGTTCAAGCCCTACCTGCCGGTGTATGCGCAGTCCAACGTGGTGGATGGCAAGGTGGCCGCGCTGCCGGCGTTTGCCGACGCGATGTTCCTGTACTACCGGAAAGACCTGCTCGAGAAGCACAAGCTGCCCGAGCCCAAGACCTGGGACGAACTGGCCGCCACCGCCCGCAAGGTGCAGGCCGCCGAGGCCGCCGCCGGCAATGCCAACCTGCAGGGC
>JAGOBT010000468.1:0-1317 GCA_017999135.1 Burkholderiaceae bacterium | reverse complement strand
CCTGCAGGGCGCGCCGATCGAAGGCGCGGTGTGCACCTTCCTGCTGCCCTACTGGGGCCAGGGCAAGGAATTCAACGACGCCGCCGGCCGGCTCACGCTGGACAAGCCCGCCGCCGTCAAGGGCCTGAACACCTGGCTCGGCATGGTCGACCAGGGCGTGGTCAAGAAGAACGTGGCCGAGGTGAAGACGCCCGACACCGTCAATGAATTCAAGGCCGGCCAGGTGCTGTTCGCCATCAACTGGGGCTTTGCCTGGGACCGTTTCAAGGACGACGCCGACAGCCAGGTGAAGGGCAAGGTGGGCGTGCTGCCGCTGCCAGCCATGGCCGGCGGTCGCAGCGCCACCTGCGTGGGCGGCTGGCAATGGGCCGTCAGCGCCTTCAGCAAGCACAAGGCCGAGGCAGCCAAACTCGTCAAGCACCTGGCCAGCCCGGAATCCAGCAAGCTGCTGGCGGTCGAAGGCTCGCTGCTGCCCACCTACCAGCCGGTCTACACCGACGCCGACGTGGTGCGCCAGGCGCCGTGGTTCAGCCAGGCCGCTGCGGTGGTGGTGGCCGGCAAGAGCCGGCCGATGTCGGCGCAGTACGGGCAGGTGAGCGACATCCTGCGCACCACCACCAGCGCGGTGCTGGCCCGCACCAAGACGCCGGCCGAGGGCGTGGACGAGATCGACGCGCGCCTGCGCCGCCTGATGCGCTGAGCCCCGTGCCCTGAACCGACATCGACGTGACCCCGCCCCCGCGCCCCAGCCTGCTGGAGCGGCTGCGCGACCCCAGTGAACGGCTGCTGGGCGCGCTGCTGCTGGCGCCCACCTTTGCGCTGCTGGCGCTGATCGTGGCCTACCCGATCGGCCGGCTGCTGTGGAACAGCCTGTTCGACCTGCGGCTGACGGGCGGCGGGGTGCCCAGGTTCATCGGGCTGGAGAACTACCAGCTGGTGTTCACCGACCCCGACTTCTGGAACGCCACCAAGAACACGCTGCTGATCACCGTGGTGACGGTGCCGGGCGCGCTGCTGGTGGGGCTGGGGCTGGCGCTGCTGGCCAACCTGCCGTTCAAGCGCCGCTGGCCGGTGCGGCTGGCGTTGCTGCTGCCCTGGGCGCTGCCGCTGTCGTTTGCGGGGCTGATCTTTGCCTGGTTCTTCCACACCGAGTACGGCATCGTCAACGACGTGCTGCAGCGCCTGGGCCTGGCTGAGCAGCGCGACCCGACGATGTGGCTGCTCAAGCCTGGCTGGGCGTTTGCCGCGGTGTGCCTGACGATCATCTGGAAGACCAGCTCGTTCATGGCGCTGATCCTGCTGGCCGGGCTGCAGATG
>JAGOBT010000039.1 GCA_017999135.1 Burkholderiaceae bacterium | reverse complement strand
CGCAGTTGCGCTTCACTTGCCTCGCTGTGGCCAGCTCGGCCGGGGACTTGCACCCCGAAGATCGCGCCCATGCTGGGCGCACTGTCCCCCGTCCTACACGCCGCAAGCGGCGAATAGGACTCCTCCTCTACTTGCGCAAAACAGACCCTCCCGGCCCGTCGCTCAGCCGCCACCGAAAGACGCGCCGCATGCGGTGATGGTGGCTGGACGAGGACGGCGGGTGCCTGGCCGACGTCAGTGAAGGAGGAGTCCTATTCGCCGCTTGCGGCGTGTAGGACGGGGGACATGGAGTCGGCCAGGCACCCGGCGGCCTCGTCCTCGCGCGGAAGATGGCGAGTCGGGAACTTCCGTTTTGAGCCCAGCGCAGCCCTCATACTCCAAGCTCGCCCATTTACTTTAGTTGTCAATCAAATATGATGCCCGGATGAAGCGCATCTGGGACATCTCACCGCCGGTGCAACCCGGTTCGCCGGTGTTTCCCGGTGACACCCCCTACCAGCAGACCTGGGGCGCCACCCTGTCGGGCGACTGCCCGGTGAACGTGGCCACGCTCACACTCAGCCCGCACACCGGCGCCCATGCCGACGCGCCATTGCACTACAGCGCCGATGGCACGGCGGTGGGCGCGCTCGATCTGGCGCCCTTCCTCGGCCCGTGCCGCGTCATCCACGCCATCGGCTGCGGCCCGCTGATCACCTGGCAACACCTGCAGCATGCGCTGCACGGCCTGCCGCCCCGGGTGCTGGTGCGCACCTACGCCCGCCAGCCTTGGGGCTGGGACGGCGCGCTCAGCGCCTACGCGCCCGACACCGTCGCTCATCTGGCCGACGCCGGCGTACAGCTGATCGGCATCGACACCGCCAGCATCGACCCCGCCGACAGCAAGGCCCTGCCCAGCCACCGGGTGATCCGCCAGCGTGGCCTGCGCGTGCTGGAGAACCTGCTGCTCGACGACGTGCCCGAGGGCGACTACGAACTGATCGCCCTGCCGCTGAAGCTGATGACGGCCGATGCGTCACCCGTGCGCGCTGTGCTGCGCGCACTCGCATGACTGCGCGGTGCTGCGCAGCCTCTGAAAGCCCCCCACGATGACCACCCGAGACCACGCCCTGGCGCTGGACGCCGCCGACCGCCTGGCCCCGCTGCGCCAGCAGTTCCACATCCCCGAGGGCCTGGTCTACCTGGACGGCAACTCGCTGGGCGTGCTGCCGCGCGCCACCGCCGCCCGCGTGGCCCAGGTGGTGGCGCAGGAATGGGGCGAAGGCCTGATCGGCAGCTGGAACGCCGCCGGCTGGATGGCCCTGCCGCAGCGCATCGGCGACAAGATCGCGCCGCTGGTGGGCGTGGGCGCGGGTGAACTGGTGGTGGCCGATTCCACCAGCGTCAACCTGTTCAAGGTGCTGTCGGCCGCGCTGGCGCTGCAGCGTGCCGCCAATCCAGCGCGCACTGTCGTCGTCAGCGAGCGCAGCAACTTCCCCACGGATCTCTACATTGCCGAAAGCCTGGGCCGCCAGCACGGCTGCACGCTGCACCTGGTCGACCGGCCCGAAGACATCCCTGCCGCGCTGGGCCCGCACACCGCCGTGCTGATGCTCACCCAGGTGAACTACCGCACCGGCCGGCTGCATGACATGGCCCGACTCAGTGCCGCCGCCCATGCCGCTGGCGCGCTGACGGTGTGGGACCTGGCCCACTCGGCCGGTGCGGTGCCGGTGGCGCTGGCCGCCGACGGTGCCGACTTTGCCGTGGGCTGCGGCTACAAGTACCTCAACGGCGGCCCGGGCGCGCCGGCCTTCTGCTGGGCCCACCCGCGCCATGCCAGCCAGGCCTGGCAGCCGCTGGCCGGCTGGCACGGCCATGCCGCGCCGTTTGCCTTCGAGCCCGGCTACCAGCCGGCGCCCGGCATCACCCGCTACCTGTGCGGCACGCCGCCGGTGCTGGCCATGGCCGCGCTGGAATGCGGCGTCGACACCTTGCTGGCGGCGTTGCCGCTGGGCGGCATGGCCGCCATCCGCGCCAAGTCGCTGGCGCTGACGCGGCTGTTCATCGACCTGGCGCAGCAGCGCTGCGGTGGCCACGGCCTGCAGTTCGCGTCGCCCGATGCCGACACCGAGCGCGGCAGCCAGGTCTGCCTGGCCTTTGCACCCGACAGCGACGCCGGCCGCGCCGGCGGAGCGTTTGCCGTGGTGCAGGCGCTGATCGCCCGCCGCGTGGTCGGCGACTTCCGCGCAGGTGATGCGAAGGACGGCCTGCCCGACATCCTGCGCTTCGGCGTCACCCCGCTCTACACCCGCTTTGCCGACGTGTGGGATGCGGTGGAACAACTGCGCCAGGTGCTGGCCACCGGCGAGTGGCGCGAAGCGCGCTTCAACCAGCGCGGGGTGGTGACATGAGCGGGTGCCCGTTCGGCGACGGCGCCGCGAGTGAATCCGCCGCGCCGACGCCCCCGGCCACCGGCCTGCCCCGGCACGAAGGCGCGCAGCTCGATTTCAGCGCCGACATGAGCTACGGCGACTACCTGCACCTGGACGCCGTGCTCAGCGCCCAGCACCCGCTGTCGCCCGCGCACGACGAGATGCTGTTCATCGTGCAGCACCAGACCAGCGAGCTGTGGATGAAGCTGATGCTGCACGAGCTGCGTGCCGCCGTCGCCGCCATCGGCGCCGACCAGCTGCCCACCGCCTTCAAGATGCTGGCGCGGGTCAGCCGCATCATGGAACAGCTGGTGCATGCCTGGGACGTGCTGGCCACGATGACGCCGCCCGAGTACAGCGCGATCCGGCCCTACCTGGCGCGGTCCAGCGGCTTCCAGAGCTGGCAGTACCGCTGCATCGAATTCCTGCTCGGCAACAAGAACGCCGCCATGCTGCAGCCGCATGCCCACAGCCCGCAACGGCTGGCCGAGGTGGAAGCCGCCTGGCGCGCACCGTCGCTGTACGACGAGGCCCTGCGCCTGATGGCCCGCCGCGGCCTGGCCGTGCCGGACAGCCACACCCAGCGTGACTGGACGCGGCCCTATGCCGCCAGCGACGCGGTCGAGCAGGCCTGGCTGGTGGCCTACCGTGCGCCCGATGCCCACTGGGACCTGTACCAGCTGGGCGAAGAGCTCACCGACCTGGAAGACGCCTTCCGGCTGTGGCGCTTCCGCCACCTGACCACCGTCACCCGCATCATCGGCATGAAGACCGGCACCGGCGGCACCAGCGGCGCCGGCTACCTCAGGCGCATGCTCGATGTGGAACTGTTCCCCGAGCTCTGGAAACTGCGCACCGACCTCTGAGTCGGCGTCAGCCAACCCGCCGCTGCGCCCCGCCGCGGCCGATCTGGCGGTGGAAAGCATGGCTCATGTGACGTTAGTTTTTATCACTTTAGGTGGGCACATCCCCCTGGCAGCCCGTCACCGGTGAGACACTGGCGGCTGCGCCAACCCACCCGCGCCGCGCCCTGCGCGGCCACCCACCGCCATGCCACGCACGCTGATCCGCCGACTGTCCGCCCTGTTGCCCGCGGTAGCGTCCATCTGCGCACTGAGCGTTGCCGCCACCCTCACCATGGCCGGGCCGGTGCTCGACCGCATCCAGTCCGGCGGCACGCTCAAGGTGTGCATCTGGCCCGACTACTACGGCATCACCTGGCGCAACCCGCGCACCCAGCAGCTGACCGGCGTCGACATCCTGCTGTCGGCCGAACTGGCCAAGGACCTGAAGGTCAAGCTGGCCTATGTGGAATCGTCGTTCCCGAAACTGATCGAGGACCTGACCACCGACCGCTGCGACATCGCCATGCATGCCGTGGCGGTGCTGCCCGCGCGTGCCGAAAAGCTGCGCTTCTCGCAACCCTACCTGCAGAGCGACATCTACGGCATCACCACCCGCACCCACCGCATCCAGACCTTCGACGACATCGACAAGCCCGGCGTGCAGGTGGCGGTGCAGGCCGGCACCTTCATGGAGCCGGTGATGGCCGCTGCGCTGAAGCAGGCCAAACTGGTGGTGGTGAAGCCGCCACAGACCCGCGAGCAGGAGCTCGAAGCCGGCCGCGTGGACGTGTTCATGACCGACTTTCCCTACAGCCGCCGCCTGCTGGACAACGCCGACTGGGCCCGCCTGGTGTCGCCCACCCGGCCCTTCCACGCCCTGCCCTACGCCTATGCGGTGAAGCCGGGAGACGACGCCTGGCTGCAACGTGTGGACGCCTTTGTCGCCGCCATCAAGCGCGACGGCCGGCTCGAAGCCGCCGCCAGGCAGCACGGCCTGGGCGAGATCGTGGTGCGCAAGTAGCCGCGGGGCAAGCGCCACGATGACGCCTGGCACCGCCGACAGCCACAGCACCGCCCTGCCGGCGTGGCTGCACAGCCGTTGGCTGCTGGGCGCCAGCCTGGGCGTGGCGCTGCTGGTGCTGGCGGCGGCGCTCGGCTTCATGGCGTACGAGCGGCAGGAACTGGACGAGAACACCACCGAGCAGGGCGCCCTGTTCGCCCGCGTGCTGGACGACCACACCAACCGCACCTTCAATGCGGTGGAACTGGCCATGGGGTCGGCCCTGGAAGCGACCCGTCTGCAACGCGCGCAGGGCCTGCATCTGCAGCTGTCTCCGATGCTGCAGGAATCGGTGCAGGCGCTGCCCTTCCTGCGCAGCATCAGCCTGCTGGACGCCCAAGGCTGGGTGCTGGCCAGCTCGGTGCCGGCCAACATCGGCGTGCAGGTGCGCCTGGCGGAACTGCTGCCGCCATCGGCCACCAGCGGCCTCGGCCCCTTGCTGCCGGGCCGGGACCTGGGCGAGCTGGCGGCGCTGCCCGCCGCCGCGCAGGCCGCCGGCCATGCCGGCACCCATCTGCTGCCGCTTGTCCTGCCGGTACCGGATGGCGCCGGCAGCGCCTGGCTGGTGGCCACCATCAACCCCGACTACTTCGCCAACCAGTTCGCCTTGCTGATGCAGGACCGCCAGCAGATGGCGTCGCTGATGTCCTACGGTGGCCAGTTGCTGGTGCCCGCCCAGGGCAGCCGGCATCCCGCCGGCACCTGGCTGAAAGACCACCCGCTGTTCCCGAATGCGGTGCAGACAGGCCGGGAGCACGGCCACTGGCGCAGCGCCGGACTCGGCGGCGAGCCGGTCTACATGGCCTGGCGCACCGCACGCCGCCAGCCGCTGGTGGTGGTGGTGGAGACACCCGAAGCCGTGCCGATGGCCAAGCTGCAGGCCATCGGCCTGAACGTGGCGGGCGGCGTGCTGCTGCTGCTGCTGGGCCTGGGCGCGCTGACCTTCGTGGCCTGGCGCAGCCTGCGCAGCCACGAGGCGGTGCGCATCGACCTGCAGGCCGCACGCGGCAGCCTGGCCGCGCAGGACGCCTTCACCGACCGGCTGTTCGAGGTGAGCCCGATCCCGATGGTGCTGAAGGACGCCAGCGGGCGCTTCCTGCGTGTCAACCAGGCCTGGGTGGCGCTGACCGGCATCCCCGCCAGCCGGGCCATCGGCCAGAACCAGGGCCGGCTGTATCCGGCCCAGCTGGCCGCCCCGCACGAGGCGCAGGAGCAGCTGGCGATCGCATCGGGCCAGCCGGTGGCCTACGAGGAGCAGGTGCTCGACAGCGACGGCCTGCCGCGCGACGTGATCCTGCGGGTGACACCGTATGCCGACGCCAACGGCCAGGTGGCAGGCGTGATCACCTGCCTGATGGACGTGACCGAGTTCCGCGAGGTGGCGCAACGCACCACCGAGGCCAAGGAGGCCGCCGAACGCAGCAACGCGGCCAAGAGCGAGTTCCTGGCCAACATCAGCCACGAGCTGCGCACGCCGCTGCAGTCGATCCTGGGCTTCTCGGAGCTGGGCGAAGCCCGCAGCGGCAGCCAGCCACGGCTGCAGGGCATGTTCGCCAGCATCCATGCCGCCGGCCAGCGCATGCTGGTGCTGGTGAACAACCTGCTGGACCTGTCGCGGCTGGAATCCCCGGTGGGCGAGATCCAGCGCCAGCCGCAGGACATGGCGCCGGCCCTGCGCGCCGTGGCCGACGAACTGCAGGGCCTGGCGCAGGCCCGCGGCCTGCAACTGCAGCTGACCCCGGCCACCGCTGCCGCACTGTGGGCATCGGGCGACGCCTTCCGCCTGCAGCAGGTGCTGCGCAATGTGCTGGCCAATGCCATCCGCTTTGCGCCGTCAGGCAGCAGCATCACCGTCGATTGGGAGGCCGAGCCAGGTGGCGCGCACCACATCAGCGTGCGCGACCACGGCCCGGGCATACCGCCGCAGGAGCTGGACAGCATCTTCGAGGCCTTCGTGCAGAGCAGCCGCACCAAGGATGGATCAGGCGGCACCGGGCTGGGCCTGGCCATCTGCCGCAAGATCATGGACGGCCACGCTGGCCGCATCCACGCACGCAACCACCCGGATGGTGGCGCGGTGTTCGACATCCTGCTGCCGGCCTTGACCGACGCCGAGGCCCAGGCCGCCCAGGCCATGGCACGCGCCAAGGCCACGGCCTGAACCACGGGCCGCTTCAGGAGGCGCCGCGCCCGGGCTCAGGCTCGCGCAGGATGGCTTCAGCCCGCAGCAGCACCGGCTTGTCGACCATCTTGCCGTCGACCGCCACCGCCGCACCACCGGACGCCGCAGCCGCCGCCAGCACCCGCTGCGCCCAGGCGCGCTCGGCCGCACTGGGCGCCATGCCGGCGTTCACCGGGGCCACCTGCTTCGGATGGATGCACAGCTTGCCGGCAAAGCCCAGCCGGCGGGCGCGGGCCACGTCCTGCTGCAGGCGGTCGGCATCGTCGATGGCGGTGCTGACACCGTCCACCGGCGCGCCGATGCCGGCCAGGCGCGAGGCCAGCACCAGCTGCAGGCGGAACGGCAGCAGTTCGTCCTCGGTGGCGTCCTTCAGCCCCAGGTCGACCTGCAGGTCGATCGAGCCGAAGGCCAGGCGCCAGACACCCGGCGCGCGGGCGATGGCATCCAGGTTGGCCATGCCGGCTGCGCTTTCCACCAGTGGCAGCAGGCCGCGGGCGCCAGCGGCGCACACGGCAGCCAGGGTATCGGGAGATTCAGCCTTGGGCAGCATCACGCCGGCCACGCCGGGCGCGCCGCACAGCTGCAGGTCCAGCTCGAACCACGGCGTGTCAGCGCTGTTGATGCGCACGATCACCGCGTGCCCGGGCCGCAGCCAGGCGGCCAGCGCGGCGCGGGCGGCATCCTTGTCGGACGGCGCCACTGCGTCTTCCAGGTCGATGATCACTGCGCTGGCGCCAGCGGCCAGTGCCTTGTCGAAGCGGTCGGCCCGGTGGCCGGGCACAAACAGCAGGCTGCGGTGCAGCGGCAGCGCGCTCATGCCAGGAAGCGCGGTACCGTCGCGGCCTCCGCCAGGCCCCAGACCTGGGCGATGACCGTCTGCATCTCGGCCGCCGTGGCGCCTCCGCGGTAAGCGGCCAGGCGCTGGGCCTTGTCTTCCAGCTCGGGCCGGCTCAGCGTGTTGCCGGGGTCGCCCTTGGGCTCGTCCACCCGCGCGGCCAGCTGGCGGCCGTCTGTCGTTGTGACCTGCACCTTGCCGATCCAGCGCGCCGGGTAGGCGGTGTCGACTTCGGCGTCGAGCACCATGCTCACCTTGTCGCGGAAGGCCACCACCGGCGCGGCCTTGTAGTCGGCGTCGAACTCGGTCAGCCCGGCAAAGCCCTTCACCGCCACCAGGCCCAGCACCGTGCCCATCGAGAACTTGGCCTGGTGCACCGTCTGCGGGTCGACCACGGGGCCCAGCACGTCGATGGCGCCCTGGTGCACCTGGGTCACCACCTTGGCCACCTGGTCGGCGGCGATGCGGTGTTCCTTCATCAAGGTCTGCAGCGCGTCGGCCGCGGGGTGGGTGTGGCGGCAGCTGGCGTGGTACTTGAACGAGGTCTCGGCCAGCGCCCAACGTGTGCCCAGGCGGTCGGCCAGCTTGGCGGCATCTGAATCGGTGCTCATGCCGGCGGCCATGCCCTGCTTGCCGTCGAAGATGGCCTGCGCGCCGGTGAAACCGTCGGCCGCCAGATAGGCTGCCGTCAGCCCGGCGCCGGCCGCATGGGCGGTGTGCAGTTGCTTGCTGTCGGCCGCCGTGCGCAAGAACTCCCACAGCCCCGCCGCCTGGGTGCCGGCCGAACCGAAGGCATGGCGCATCTGGGCGGCGTCCAGCTTCAGCAGCCAGCCCACCGCGGCCGCAGCGGCGATGGTGCCGGCCGTGCCGGTGGTGTGGAAGATCTTGTAGTGCGACCGGCCGAGAAATTCACCCACCCGGATGCCGACTTCGTAACCCACCGCGCTGGCGGCCAGCAGATCGGCCCCGCTGGCGCCGATGGCCTGGGCCACGGCGAGCGCCGGCGGAAACACCACCGCCGCCGGGTGGAACACGCTGCCGTTGTGCACGTCGTCCTGCTCGGCGAAGTGCGAGGCCGCGGCATTGGCCACCGCCGCCACCAATGGGCTGCTGCTGCTGCGGTCGATCAGGATCTGGCTGGGCCCGCTGTCCGGCCCCATGCGGCGCATGAAGCGGGTGATGCTCTCCACCGGCCGCGCGCCCTTGCCGGCCAGCGCCGAGGCGAACCAGTCGAGGAACAGATCTTCAGCCCGGCGCAGCACCGGCGCCGGGATGTCGGTGAACTTCAGGCTGGCGGCGAACTGCGCCAGCTGGGTCGTGGTGTCACTCATCTCGTTGTCTCCGTGTCATGGCGATCAGCGCGAGCCGGAAAAGCAAGCGACCGACGCGGAACCGGCTTTGCCGGGCCGCTGGCGGTGCCCCCTGGGGGGAGGCGCCGCAGGCGCTTCGGGGGGGGCGGCATCAGACGGTGCCGGCCGCAGCCAGCGCGTCAATCTGTTCGGCCGTGTAGCCCAATCCAGCCAGCACGCTGCGCGTGTGCTGGCCCAGCGCGGGCACGGCGTCCATGCGGGCCTGGGTGCAGCCAGGGGGCAGCAGCGCGGGCACCGGGCCGGCGGGCGTCTGCACCTCGGTCCAGCGCTGACGCGCCTGCAGTTGCGGGTGCGCCCAGAGGTCGGCCATGGTATTGACCTGGGCGTTGGCGATGCCGGCCTCGTCGAGCCGGTCCACCACCTGGGCCGCAGTCAGGCTGCCGAAGGCCTGCTCGATCAGCGCCCTCAGCTCGCTGCGTGCCGCCGTGCGCTTGGCGTTGGCGTTGAAGCGCGCATCGGTGGCCAGCGCCGGCTGCTGCAGCACCTGGGCGCAGAAGTTGACCCACTCCCGCTCGTTCTGCAGGCCCAGCATCACCGTCTTGCCGTCACCGGTCGCGAACGGGCCGTAGGGGTAGATGGTGGCGTGGGCCGCCCCGGCGCGCGGCGGCGGCGCTGCGCCGTCGTACGCGTAGTACAACGGGAAGGTCATCCACTCGGTCATGGCCTCGAGCATGCTGACATCGATGTGGCGGCCCCGGCCGGTGCGCCCACGCTGCAGCAGCGCGGTCAGGATGTTGGTGTAGGCATACATGCCCGCAGCGATGTCGGCGATGCTGCAGCCGGCCTTGCTGGGCTCGTCGGGCGTGCCGGTGATCGAGACGAAGCCCGACTCGCTCTGGATCAGCAGGTCGTAGGCCTTCTTGTCGCGGTAGGGGCCGGGGTTGTCGTCGTCATTGCCGTAGCCGGAGATGTCGCAGACGATCAGCTTGGGGTACTTCGCGCTCAGCACGTCGTACGAGAGCCCCATGCGTGCCGCCGCGCCAGGCGCCAGGTTCTGCACCAGCACGTCGGCGCCGGCCAGCAGCTTGTCCAGGATCTCGCCGGCGGCGTCGGCCTTCAGGTCCAGGCTGAGGCTCTCCTTGCTGCGGTTGGTCCACACGAAGTGGCTGCACAGGCCATTCACCCGCGTGTCATAGGCGCGGGCGAAGTCACCCACGCCCGGCCGCTCGATCTTGATGACCCGCGCGCCCTGGTCGGCCAGCTGGCGGGTGCAGAACGGCGCGGCGATCGCGTGTTCCAGCGTGACGACGGTGATGCCTTCCAGCGGCAGCATCAGAAGCTCCTGGGAAGACCGAGCACATGCTCGGCGACATAACTCAGGATCAGGTTGGTCGAGATCGGCGCCACCTGGTAGAGCCGGGTCTCGCGGAACTTGCGTTCCACGTCGTATTCGCAGGCGAAGCCGAAGCCGCCGTGGAACTGGATGGCCGCGTTGGCTGCCTCCCAGCTGGCCTTGGCCGCCAGGTACTTGGCCATGTTGGCCTCGGCACCGCAGGGCAGGTGGGCGTCGAACAGGTCGCAGGCCTTCCAGCGCATCAGGTTGGCCGCTTCCACCTCGATGTAGGCCTCGGCGATGGGGAACTGCACGCCCTGGTTCTGGCCGATGGGCCGCCCGAACACCACCCGCTCGCTGACGTACTTGCTGACCCGGTCGATGAACCAGTAGCCGTCGCCGATGCATTCGGCGGCGATCAGCGTGCGCTCGGCGTTCAGGCCGTCCAGGATGTACTTGAAGCCCTGGCCCTCCTCGCCGATCAGGTTCTCGGCCGGGATCTCCAGGTTCTCGAAGAACAGCTCGTTGGTCTCGTGGTTGACCATGTTCGGGATCGGCCGCACGTCCAGGCCCTTGCCGATGGCATCACGCAGGTCGACGATGAAGATCGACATGCCCTCGCTCTTCTTCTTGACGTCGGCCAGCGGCGTGGTGCGGGCCAGCAGGATCATCAGGTCCGAATGCTGGATGCGGCTGATCCACACCTTCTGGCCATTGACGACATACCGGTCGCCCTTCTTCACCGCCGTGGTCTTGATCTTGGTGGTGTCGGTGCCGGTGGTGGGCTCGGTCACGCCCATGCTCTGCAACCGCAGGGCGCCCGTCGCAATCTGCGGCAGGTACAGCTCCTTCTGCGCCTTCGAGCCGTGGCGCAGCAGCGTGCCCATGTTGTACATCTGGCCATGGCAGGCGCCGGAATTGCCGCCGCAGCGGTTGATCTCTTCCATGATCACGCTGGCCTCGGCCAGGCCCAGGCCCGATCCGCCGTATTCCTGCGGGATCAGCGCGGCCATCCAGCCGGCCTTGGTCAGCGCGTCGACGAACTTCTCGGGGTAGGCGCGGCGGCTGTCCACCTCGCGGTGGTAGGCGTCGGGGAATTCGGCGCACAGGGCGCGCACCGCATCGCGGATGTCGGTGTAGGCACGGTCTTGCGGGGCAGTGGTCGTCATGGCGGCAGGCAGGCTGGACAAGCCTGCAATGTGCCGCTCCCACGGCCAAGGCGCCATTCTCATTTGCGCAACCGGGGCTTCCGGCCGGCGGAAGCACTGGACGCGTCATGGGTGCGCCACCGGGCCGGGCCGTGCGCCCAGGTCGCCACCGGCCAGCGGCAGGCCGATGCTGAAGCAGCTGCCCCGGCCGGGCACCGACCGCAGCACCAGCGGATGGCCCAGCAGGTCGACCGCCCGGCGCACGATGGCCAGGCCCAGCCCCTGGCCGGGGCTGGGCCCGGGCAACGGGTCGTGCAACTGCACGAACGGCTCGAACACCCGTTGCTGCTGGTCGGCCGGGATGCCGATGCCGGTGTCCCACACCTGCAGGCGCAGGCCGCGGGCCTGGGCGTCGGCCTGGTGGTGCAGGGCCAGGCCGTCGAACAGCGCCTGCAACGGCACGGCCTGGCGCAGCGGCGCGCCTGCGGCGCTGTCCAGCCGCGACAGGTCGAGCAGGCCGCGCAGCAGGCCTTCGAGCGCGCGCACCGCGCCCTGGATGCGGTCCAGCAGGCCGGCCTGGCCGGCGTCGGCCACACGGTCGCGGGCCAGGCCCACCAGCAGGCCGATGGCGGCGACGGGCTGGCGCAGGTCATGGCTGGCGGCGGCCAGGAAGCGCGTCTTGGCGGCGTCGGCTTCTTGCAACGCCAGGGTGCGCTCGGCCACCCGGGCCTCCAGCCGCAGCGCCAGGTCTTCGCTCACCGCCAGGACGCGCACCAGCCGGTGGATCAGCACCAGCGCAAAGCTCACGCAGCCCAACGGCACCACCAGCGGGATCCAGTACATGCCGGTGATCGGCAGTCGCGCATGCAGGAACAGGTAGTCATGCACGCCGGCCGCCACCACCGCCGCCAGGCCAGCCACCAGCGCCGCCAGCGCCGGGCCGGGGCGGCGCCACAGGCTGCGCAGCAGCAGGCCCAGCGCCAGCAGGCTCAGCAGCGACAGCAGCGGGTACATCCATTGCCGCAGCAACGGCAGCTGGCCGTTGGCGCCGAACAGCGCCCCCAGGACGGGCAGCACCAGCCCCAGGCCACGCAGCAGCCGCCGCAGGCGTGGCAGGGTGTCGCCCGACAGGGCGATGACGAACAGCCCCAGCAGCACCACGCTGACGCACTGCGCACCGAAGAACAGCACGTCACCCCACGGGCTGGGCAGCGGCGTGGCGTCGACGTGGTAGCTGTAGTTGCGCAAGGACAGCAGCAGCCACAGCACGCCGAAGAAGCCGATGGCCTCCTCCTTCCGGCGCTGCAGCCACACCAGCAGCAGGAACGCGGCCAGCGCGCCGCCGGCCACGTTCATCACCTGGGGCAGGGTCTGGTCCAGCAGGCGGGCGCGTTCGTACCCGGGCAGCAGCAGGTCGCTGGGGCCGGCCAGGACGACCGACATGCCAGCCCGCGCGGCCAGCCGCCACTGCACGTCGATCTGGTTGTCGCCCACCCGCAGCAGCGCCGCCGGAAACTCCACCAGCGTGGACAGCACCCGCGGCACACCGCGCGCCGACAGCACGTCGCCGCGCTGCTGCACCAGCACGCCATTGACCTGGATGCTGTGCACATTGCTCAGGCGGTCGATGCGCAGGGCCCACACGCCCTGCGGCGCCTGCTGCAGCGGCAGCGTCAGCCGGTAGTGGGCCCGGCCCGCCAGCGGCAGGCCACGGGCGCCCCAGGTGTCGGGCAGGGCGACGGCCTGCCAGCCGGCTGGCGCCGCGGGCTGCAGTTGCCGGTAGTCGGCCTGGTCG
>JAGOBT010000467.1 GCA_017999135.1 Burkholderiaceae bacterium | reverse complement strand
CCGAGATCAACGCCGACATGGGTGCCGGCGGCACGCGGGCACCCTGGTATGCGCGCTCGGTCGACAGCACCTACCTCACCGGCAAGCGGGTGTTCGTGTTCGGCGATGCCAGCCATGCGGTGGCCGCGGCCCGGGTGGCCGCCACCGAGCTGGGCTTCACCGTGGTGGGCCTGGGCACCTACAGCCGTGAATTCGCACGCGAGATCCGCGAGGCCGCCAAGCTCTACGGTGTCGAGCCGCTGATCAGCGACGACTACCTGCAAGTGGAAGCCGCCATCGCCGAGGCCCTGCCCGAGCTGGTGCTGGGCACGCAGATGGAGCGCCACATCGCCAAGCGCCTGGGCGTGCCCTGCGCGGTGATCTCGGCGCCGGTGCATGTGCAGGACTTCCCGGCGCGCTATTCACCGCAGATGGGCATCGAAGGCGCCAACGTGCTGTTCGACACCTGGGTGCACCCGCTGATGATGGGCCTGGAAGAGCACCTGCTGGGCATGTTCAAGGGCGATGTGGAGTTCCGCGAGGATGCCGCGCCGTCGCACCTGGGCCGTGCCGGCACGCCGGTGCAGGCACCCCAGCCCGCACCGTTGGTGGTGGCCGCGCCCAGCACGCCCACCAACCCGATGCAGGCCGCCGCTGCGGTGGAAGCCGCCGCCGTGCTGGCCACCGCCGCCCAACGTGATGGCGCACCCACCGCCAGCACCTGGGCGCAGGACGCCGAACTGGAACTGAAGAAGATCCCGTTCTTCGTGCGTGGCAAGGCCCGCCGCAACACCGAGCGCTATGCGCAGGAACGTGGCCTGGCCACCATCACCGTCGAGACCCTGTATGACGCCAAAGCCCACTTCAGCCGCTGAAGCCAGGCGCGCCGTCGCCAGCGCGCCCCTGCGCCTGGTCATCGTCACGATGGACTCGCACCTGGCCAGCGCGGTCGAGCGGGCCCGCCCGGCGCTGCGCCGCGACTTCCCCGGCCTGCAGCTCAGCCTGCATGCCGCGTCTGACTACGCCGGCAACGAAGCCGCCATCGCCCGCTGCATCGCCGACATCGACGCCGCCGACATCGTGGTTGCCGGCATGCTGTTCCTGGAAGACCACTTCCTGCCGATCCTGCCGGCGCTGCAGGCCCGCCGCGACCATTGCGACGCGATGGTCTGCATGGCCTCGGCCATTGAAGTCACCCGCCTGACCCGGCTGGGCCACTTCGACATGAGCAAGCCGGCCAGCGGCCCGATGGCGCTGCTGAAGAAGCTGCGCGGCGGCGGCAAGGACGCCAAGGACAAGCCCGCCACCGGCGGCGCCGCGCAGATGAAGATGCTGCGCCGCCTGCCGCAGATGCTGCGCTTCATCCCCGGCACCGCACAGGACGTGCGGGCCTACTTCATCACGCTGCAGTACTGGCTGGGTGGGTCCGACGAGAACATGCTCAACCTCGTGCGGCATGTGATCGACCGTGGCGCGGCGGGCCCGCGCCAGGCCCTGCGTGGCCTGGTCAAGCCGCAGGCGCCGGTCGACTACCCCGAGGTGGGCGTGTACCACCCGCGCATGGCCGGCCGCCTGTCGGCCGAGGCGGGTGCGCTGCCGCAGCCGGCGCAGGTGCAGGGCACCGTGGGCCTGCTGCTGCTGCGCAGCTACCTGCTGTCGAACAACGCCGGCCACTACGACGGCGTGATCTCTGCACTGGAATCGCGCGGCCTGCGGGTGATCCCGGCCTTCGCGTCCGGGCTGGATTCGCGCCCCGCGATCGACCAGTACTTCGTGCAGGACGGCCGGCCGGTGGTCGATGCCGTGGTCTCGCTGACCGGCTTTTCGCTGGTGGGCGGCCCGGCGTACAACGACGCCAAGGCGGCCGAGGACACGCTGGCCGCGCTGGACGTTCCTTACCTGGCTGCGCACCCGGTCGAGTTCCAGACGCTGGCCCAGTGGGGCGGGTCCGAGCGTGGCCTGCTGCCGGTGGAATCGACCATCATGGTGTCGATCCCCGAGCTCGATGGAAGCACCGGGCCGATCGTGTTCGGCGGCCGGCCGGGCGCGCCGGGCGTCACCTGCCACGGCTGCGCGCATGCGTGCACCTTCCAGGCCAACGACACCGCGCAAGACATGGCCAGCTGTGCCGAGCGCGCGGCCATGCTGGCCGCCCGCGTGGGCCGCCTGGTGGCGCTGCGCCGCAGCCAGCGTGCCGAGCGCAAGGTGGCGGTGGTGATCTTCAACTTCCCGCCCAACGCCGGCAACATTGGCAGCGCCGCCTACCTGTCGGTGTTCGAGTCGATGTTCCACACCCTGGTGGCGATGAAGGCCCAGGGCTACACCGTCGACCTGCCCGCCAGCGTGGATGCGCTGCGCGACGCGGTGCTGCAGGGCAACGCCCAGCAGCACGGGGCCGATGCCAACGTGCATGCGCTGATCCCCACCGACGACCATGTGCGGCGCGAGCGCTGGCTGGCCGAGATCGAAGGCCAGTGGGGCCCGGCCCCAGGCAAGCAGCTGAGCAATGGCCGCGCCATCTGGGTGCTGGGCCGCCAGTTCGGCAATGTGCTGGTCGCGGTGCAGCCATCCTTCGGCTACGAAGGCGACCCGATGCGCCTGCTGTTCGAGCATGGGCTGGCGCCCACGCATGCCTTCTCGGCCTTCTACCGCTACCTGCGCGAAGACTTTGCTGCCCATGCCGTGCTGCACTTCGGCACCCATGGCGCGCTGGAATTCATGCCTGGCAAGCAGAGCGGCATGTCGGGCAACTGCTGGCCCGACCGCCTGATCGGCGACCTGCCCAACGTCTACCTGTATGCGTCGAACAACCCGTCCGAAGGCGCCATCGCCAAGCGCCGTTCCGGTGCCACGCTGATCAGCTACCTCACGCCGCCCATCGCCCAGGCCGGCCTGTACAAGGGCCTGAACGAGCTGAAGGGCAGCATCGAGCGCTGGCGCACCGTGGCGCCGCAATCGGCCGAGCGGGCCGACCTGGCCGTGCTGCTGCAGAGCCAGGCCGCCGAACTGGACCTGGCCGTTGCCGAGCCGCTGTGGAATGTGGCGGCTGGCGAAGCCGATGCCTGCGTGCTGCAGTTGGCCGACCAGGTGCTGGAGCTGGAATACACGCTGATCCCGCACGGCCTGCATGTCACCGGCCGGGCGCCGGCAGCGGCCGAGCGCATCGACATGCTGCTGGCCATGGCCGACGCATCGCATGCCCGCACCCTGCCGCGTGAGACGGTGGCGGCGCTGGTGGCGGGCCGCGGGGTCGATCTGGCGCTGCAGGCCGGTGGCCTGCGCCGCGACGACGCCACCATCACCCTGCTGCGCGAGCTGATCGACATCGACGCGATGCTGGCCGTCGACACCGAGGTGCCGGCCCTGTTGCATGCGCTGGACGGCGGTTTCACCCGCCCGGCGCCCGGCGGCGACATCCTGCGCACGCCGGCCGTGCTGCCCACCGGCCGCAACATCCACGGCTTCGACCCGTTCCGCATCCCCAGCGCGTTTGCGGTGCGTGAC
>JAGOBT010000466.1 GCA_017999135.1 Burkholderiaceae bacterium | reverse complement strand
CACCAGCATGGCCTCGCGCGTCTTCTCGGCCACGCCACCCAGGGTGCCGCTGCTGGGGCTGGGGCGGATGTAGGCGCGGGTGTCCATGCTCAGCCGCTCCATGCGGGTCTTGTCGCCCAGGATGGAGCCGCCGCTGATGCTGGACGATGGATCGACAGCCAGCACCGCCACCCGGTGGCCACGCTCGATCAGGAACAGGCCCAGGGCCTCGATGAAAGTGCTCTTGCCCACGCCCGGCACGCCGCTGATGCCCAGGCGGAAGCTGCGGCCGCTGTACGGCAGCAGGGCATTGAGCAGCACATCGGCGCGGGCGCGGTGGTCAGGCCGGGTGGATTCGAGCAGGGTGATGGTCTTGGCCACGGCGCGGCGCTGGGCCGGACCGGACACACCGGTCACGGCCGCATGCAGCGCCTGATCAATCTCGATCAGGGCCATGTCGGCACTCCAAGGTCATCGCAGCCTAGGTCCATGCACGCCACAGGCTGAACCAAGCGAACGCCGTGGAACCGGCTTCGCCGGGCCACTGGCGTTGCCCCCTTGAGGGGGAAGCGCGCAGCGCTTCGGGGGTGGGCCATTCAGTAGGGGCCGTCATCGCGGTCCCCGGCAGCCGGGCGCACGTAGTGCGCGTCCCACTCGCTGGTGTGCTGCAGCTCGAAGCCGTGGCGCTGGTAGAAGCGGTTGGCGTCGCTGAGCTTCAGCGCCGTCACCCGCACCGACAGGCCCAGCCGGTCCGCCTCGTCCAGCACCTGGGCCATCACCCAGCTGCCGATGCCCTGGCCCTGGGCCGGCGGGGCGACGTAGAGGTGGTCCAGCACCAGGTGGTCCATGCGCGGCAGCACCACCACGAAGCCGACCCGTTCGCTGCCCTGCAGGATGTGGCGGGTGTGCGCCGGCTCGAAGGCGCGGCTGAGTCGCTCGCGGGCGCGCTGCGGGTCGAATCGGCCCAGGCGCTGCAGGCTCTCGCGCATGGCCGCCATGCGCAGCGACAGCAGCGCCTCGAAGTCGTCGTCATACGCTGGCGCCAGCGACAGGACAGCGGAACCCGGACCGGACGGGATGGACATGGTGTGGCGGAACAGCGGTGGCAGCAACCGGTGCGGCGCGGGTTGCGGGCCGCCGTCAGGCGGCCACCGCGCTGCGGATCTGTTCCAGCACGTCCTTGGCGCTGGCCGGGATCGGCGTGCCCGGGCCGTAAACGCCCTTGACGCCCGCATCGAACAGGAAGCCGTAGTCCTGCGCCGGGATCACCCCACCGACGAAGACGATGATGTCGTCGGCGCCCTGCTTCTTCAGCTCGGCAATGATGGCCGGCACCAGGGTCTTGTGGCCGGCGGCCAGGGTGGACACGCCCACCGCATGCACATCGTTCTCGATGGCCTGGCGGGCGCATTCCTCGGGCGTCTGGAACAGCGGGCCCATGTCGACGTCGAAGCCCAGGTCGGCAAACGCCGTGGCCACCACCTTGGCGCCGCGGTCGTGGCCATCCTGGCCCAGCTTGGCGATCATCACGCGCGGGCGGCGGCCCTGCTGGTCGGCAAAGGCGGCGATCTCGGCCTTCAGCTTGTCCCAGCCTTCGGCGGAATCGTAGGCCGCCGCATACACGCCAGTCACCTTCTGGATGTCGGCACGGTGGCGGCCGTACACCGCCTCCAGCGCGTCGCTCACCTCGCCCACGGTGGCGCGCAGGCGGATGGCGTCGATGCTCAGCGCCAGCAGGTTGCCCTGGCCCGATTGGGCGGCAGCCGTCAGCGCGGCCAGCGCGGCCTGCACCTTGGCACTGTCGCGCTTCGCCTTGATCTGCTGCAGCCGGGCGATCTGGCTGTCACGCACCGCCACGTTGTCGACCTCGCGCACCTCGACCGCATCCTGCGTCTTCAGCTTGTACTTGTTGACGCCGACGATCACGTCCTTGCCGCTGTCGATGCGGGCCTGCTTCTCGGCCGCGCTGGCCTCGATCTTCAGCTTGGCCCAGCCGCTGTCCACCGCCTTGGTCATGCCGCCCATGGCGTTGACTTCCTCGATGATGGCCCAGGCCTTGTCGGCCATGTCCTGCGTCAGCGACTCCATCATGTAGCTGCCGGCCCAGGGGTCGACCACGTTGGTGATGTGGGTCTCTTCCTGGATGATCAGCTGGGTGTTGCGGGCGATGCGGGCGCTGAATTCGGTGGGCAGCGCAATCGCTTCATCGAAACTGTTCGTGTGCAGGCTCTGCGTGCCGCCGAACACCGCCGCCATCGCCTCCACCGTGGTGCGCACCACGTTGTTGTACGGGTCCTGCTCGGTCAGGCTCCAGCCGCTGGTCTGGCAGTGGGTGCGCAGCATCAGGCTCTTCGGGTTCTTGGCGTGGAAGCCCTTCATGATGCGCGTCCACAGCAGCCGGGCGGCGCGCATCTTGGCGATCTCGAGATAGAAGTTCATCCCGATCGCCCAGAAGAAGCTCAGGCGCCCGGCGAAGTCGTCCACGTCCATGCCCTTGGCGATGGCGGTGCGCACGTACTCCTGCCCGTCGGCCAGGGTGAAGGCCAGTTCCAGCGCCTGGTTGGCGCCCGCCTCCTGCATGTGGTACCCGCTGATGCTGATCGAGTTGAACTTCGGCATGTGTTTCGCCGTGTACTCGATGATGTCGCCGATGATCTTCATCGACGGCTCGGGCGGGTAGATGTAGGTGTTGCGGACCATGAACTCCTTGAGGATGTCGTTCTGGATGGTCCCGGCCAGCTTCTCCTGGCTGACACCCTGTTCTTCCGCCGCCACCACATAGCCGGCCAGCACCGGCAGCACGGCGCCGTTCATCGTCATGCTGACGCTCACCTTGTCCAGCGGGATCTGGTCGAACAGGATCTTCATGTCCTCGACCGAATCGATGGCCACGCCGGCCTTGCCCACATCACCCGTCACGCGCGGGTGGTCGCTGTCGTAGCCGCGGTGGGTGGCCAGGTCGAAGGCGACGCTGACGCCCTGGCCGCCGGCGGCCAGCGCCTTGCGGTAGAAGGCATTGCTCTCTTCGGCAGTGGAGAAGCCGGCGTACTGGCGGATGGTCCACGGCCGCACTGCGTACATGGTGGCCTGCGGGCCGCGGATGAAGGGCTCGAAGCCGGGCAGCGTGTCGGTGTGCGGCAGGCCGGCGGTGTCGGCCGCGGTGTACAGCGGCTTGACGGTGATGCCTTCGGGCGTGGTCCAGTTCAGCGCGGCCACGTCACCGCCGGGGGCCGACTTGGCAGCAGCCTTGGCCCATTGCTCCAGCGTGGCGGGGTTGAACTCGGGGGCGTTGGACATGGCGGGTTCCTCGGTGCGTGCAGGCGGGCTGACAGGCGGCGGGCTGGTGGTGCGACAGCCCAACAAGGCGGCGAGCCGCGCCACTGCCAGGTTGTCATCTTGCCTGTCATGATACATGATGCATAATTATGAATTCAAATTCTGCGTTGCGGCTGACACACGTCGGCCACGCCCGCCAGGAGCCCTTTCCCTTGCCCGCCACCACCG
>JAGOBT010000465.1 GCA_017999135.1 Burkholderiaceae bacterium | reverse complement strand
GGGCATGCGCGGCAGCCACCACGTCGGGCCGGGCCGCATGCACGGCGGCGTGCAGCACGTAGGCGGCGCGGTTGACCGCATGCTTGCCGATGACGACATCGCCATGGTGGTTGACCAGCAGCAGGTCCGACACCTTCATGTGCCGGAACGACAGGCCCAGCGGGTTCACCCAGAAGTGGTCGGGGAACTCGGGGTCGCGCACCGTGATGTGCCCGGCCACGCCTTCACCGAAGCCGAAGCGGCCGAAGATGCGCAGCGCACCCGCCAGCTTCTGCTTGCGCCGCAACCGCTCGGCCGCCACCGTGGGGGCCGGCGCCATCTGGTCGGCGCCGAGGACGGTGACCTGCTTGGGCGTGAGGGGGATGCCGTCGATCATGCGGACCGGGGCAGCGGTGGTGGGGGTGTCGGGTGTGTCGATCATGGGGTGCAGCTTAGTGCTTTGCGGTGGGTGGGGGAAGGGGTGATTTCTGCCGGCCGGGGCTGCGTTGCCACTGCATGTAGAGCACACCCGTCAGCACGATGGCGCCGCCCAGGATCTGCTCGGGCAGCGGCTGCACGCCGAAGAACAGCAGGCCGATCAGCACCGCGAACACCGGCACGGTGTTCTGCCACATGCCGCCTGTCTGGATGCCCAGGCGGTTGACGCCGGTGTTCCAGGCCACGGTGGCCAGCGCGGTGCAGAACACGGCGGCGATCATCAGTTGCAGCACCGGCAGCGGCGCCGGGCTGAGGTTGGGTTCGCCCACCAGCCCCACCAGCCGCGCCAGCGCCCAGAAGCCGAACAGCCAGGGCAGGGCCCACACGGTGGTCAGCCAGGTGCGGCGCAGCTGCGGCGTGGCCGGCGGAAACCATTTCTGCGCCAGGATGGAATAGGCCGTCCAGCTGCAGATGCCCAGCACCACCAGCAGCTCGCCGCCCTGCGGTTGCAGCGCCGCGCCCGGCAGCGGCCCGCCGGCCGCGGCCAGCGCCTTGCTGCGGCCCACGATGGCGATGCCGGCGCCGACCAGCGTGAGCACGGTGGCACCCCAGAAGCCGCGCTCCAGCCGCGCGCCGGTCATCAGCCGCGACACCACCGCCACATACACCGGGGATCCGGCCGAGATGGCGGCCACTGTCATCGGGTGGGTGCGGAACAGCCCCAGGTTGTAGAGCACCAGGAAGCCGGCCACGCACAGGCTCAGCACCGCCACCCGCCACAGCGGGATGGGGCTGCGCAGCTGCGCCGGGCCGGCCGACACCAGCACCATCGCGCCCAGCAGCAGCGTGGCCACCACATAGCGCAGCGGCGACACCCAGAACGGGTCGAAGTGCTTCAGCAGCGCGGCCGACAGCGGCAGGTTCAGGCCCCACAGCACGCAGGCGAACAGGTAGCCCGCCGTGCCCACCAGCGCGGCGCGGCGCGCGGTGTCGGCCGCGGTGGGGCTGCCGGTGCTCACCCGCCGGCCTTGTTGCCGGCATCGGCCTGCCGCACCAACCCCAGTTGGCGTGATTGCGCCACCAGCTGGCCGGTGCTGTCCCACAGCGCACCGTCTTCCACCATGCGGCCGTCGCGCAGGTCGTGCGCCCAGAAGGCGCCCATCAGCCAGCCCGGTGCCGGCCGGCCACGCAGGTGCACGGTCAGCTCGACGGTGGGCACCCAGCCCACCATGCCCAGCAGGCCGAACACTGCCGGCGGAAAGGCGTCGGCCATCAGCAGGCAGCCCAGTGCGTCGGGCGGGCGGCCGTCGGCAAAGCGGATCCAGCCGCTCACCCGCGCTTCACCGGCCGCGCCGGGCACGGCCTGGCCGGGGTGCAGGCGGATGTCGAGCCGGTTCAGGATTGGCAGGCCCACGCCCTGGGCCGATGCCGACCGGCCAGGGCAGGCGTCGGGTGGGGGGAGGTCGGGCCGCGGCAAGGCGATCAACGGCGGCGGCGCGGCGCCGGCCGCGCCCGGGTTGCCCAGGTGGCCCATCGCTGCCAGCACCTCCAGCCGGGCGCTGCCGTCCTGCACCAGCGTGGCCCGCACGGTGCTGAGCGTGCGGCCGCTGCGCAGCACTTGCGTGTCGATGTGGCAGGGCTGGCCGGGCAGGCCGGGCCGCAGGTAGTGCACGGTGATGCTCAGTGCGTCGGGCTGGCCGGGCGTGGTCTGCTGCAGGGCCTGCGCCGCCAGCGCCAGCAGGTAGCCGCCGTTGGGGTTGGCGCCGATGTTCCAGGCCGGGTGCACCTGGCCGGTGTACCGGCCGGGTGTGTCGCCGGGCTGCACCCGGGTGTCGTCGTCGAAATCGCTCATCGGGCGCAGTGTGCCGAAGCCGGTGCCCGCGCCGCACCGCATCGGTGACACCGGCCCGTATCATCGTGACCAGACTTCCCCCCGCCGCCATGTCCGGGCCCCTGCTTTCCCGCGCCAGTTACGAATTCATGCAGCGCCTCGCCCGTTTCAGCGGCGTGCGGCGGGCCACCATGGCCCGGGCACGGAGCGGCGCGGTGCCGTCCGACCAGCCGCTGTCCACCGCCGCGGCCGACCCGGTGCAGGCCAGCGCCGGCACCGCCACCATCCTGGCCGACCTGGAACGCGACGGCCTGGCGCCGCACCTGCGCCTGCGTCCCGACGTGGTGGCCGACATCCAACGCTGGGCCGACAGCCACCCCTGCTTTGCCTACGAGAACCCGGCGCATGGCTTCTTGCCCGCCCAGCGCCCGCAGGCCGAAGCCGCGCTGGGCCGGCCGATCCTGAAGGCGGTGTACTTCAACCCCGACCAGGATTGCGCGGCGATGCGCGCGCTGTGTGATTCACCCCAGGTGCACGCCATCGCCCAGGCCTACCTGGGGGCCGACGCGCGGCTGGTGTCGCGCCAGCTGTGGTGGACGTTTCCGACCCAGGCCGACGAGAAGACGCGCAAGAAGGCGGCGCACTTCTTCCACCGCGACATCGACGACTGGGCGTTCCTGAAGTTCTTCTTCTACATCACGCCGGTGCAGGCGGGCGATGGCTCGCACCACTTCGTGCTGCGGTCGCACCGGCCGGGCTGGAAGCAGCTGACGGTGGAAGGCTTCCAGAAAAGGCGCTGGACCGACGAGCAGATCCGCACCGGCTACGGCGCCGCGGCCATGCGCGAGCTGCACGGCCCGGCCGGCCTGGGCTTTGCCGAAGACACCTTCGGCCTGCACAAGGCGCAATCCCCGTCGGTGCACCCGCGGCTGCTGGTCAGCCTGGTGTTCCAGCGCAACGACTACCACCTGGACGACCACAACCACCTGCGCACCCAGTGGCTGGTGCCGCCGGTGCCCGCCACCCAGGCAGCCTGAACAAGGAACGGCATGGACCTCGACACCCTGTTTGCGCTCGGCCAGCGCGTGGGCGACAAGCTGGTGGCGCGCGGCGAAACGCTGGCGGTGGCCGAATCATCGGCCGGCGGGCTGTTGTCGGCGGCACTGCTGTCGCGCGCCGGCGCGTCGGCCTACTACTTCGGCGGCGCGGTGCTCTACACCCGCCGATCGCGCCGGCTGCTGA
>JAGOBT010000464.1 GCA_017999135.1 Burkholderiaceae bacterium | reverse complement strand
GCGCATAGGCGCGCTGGGGCGTCCAGGTCAGCCCAGCGCGCGGGTTGACGACTACCGGCCCCCAGCGGGTGCGCCAGACCGTCTGCGACTGTGTGGCGACCGTGCCGTCGGCTGCCTTGACCGTGTGGCTGATCTGGCGGGCAACCATCTTCTCTGGCCGGCCATCGACCAGGTAGCTGGTCGGGTCGCCTGGCACCAGGGCGAGCTCGTGCAGCGTCAAGCGGGTGCCGGGGCTGGTGGTGTGGCTCCAGGCCACGTCCTTGTTGAAGCCGATCGCCACCAGCGGAAAGCTGCCGATCGAGGCGCCCATCACGTCCATCAGGCCCGGCACCGTCAGGTGCACCTGCCAGAAACGATGCACACCCGTCCAGCTGTAGTGCGGATTGCCCAGCAGCATGCCGCGCCCGCCAGCCGTGGTCGACCTGCCGAACGCCCAGGCATTGGATCCCACGCCCAGGTTGGGCGCATCGAAGAGCCCGGCCTGCCGCATCCAATCGGCGGCCTGGGCCACGTCGATCACCGGCGCCGGCGTTGCTGCAGCCTTGCCGGCCTCGGGCGGGCTGGCACCCAGCAGGCCTTCGGCAAAGGCACCCGTGCCACCCAGCAAAGCCGCGAACAACCGGCCGTCGCGCCGGAAGTCGGCTGCGGTCATCGGCTGGACCCAGGGCTGGCCCCGGCAGGCGGCTGGCAGACTGCGACCCGTCGCGGCGCCCTGGTGATCGGCCAGAAAGCGGTTGTAGCCAGCGACGTAGCCACGCTCCAGCGCCCGGGCGGCCGGGCTGGCGGCCGCGGCCTGACGCGCCAGCTCCGCGTCGTCGACCGTGGCGGCGACGAACAGGTCGATCTGGGCATTGCCCAGCCGGCGCAAGCCGAAGGCCCCCATCGCCGTGTCGCCAAAGTAGCGGGACCGTTCGCCTCGGACTGTCACCAGATGGTCGGCGGACATGCACACGTTGTCCTGCGCATAGGCGTAAGCCATGCCGTAGGCCAACGTTTCGAGATCGGGCGCCACGATGTGGGCCACCCCGTAGGCCGTGCGTTGGATGGTGGCTGTGCGGTCACCACCCGATGTGCCAACACCGGGACCGAGTTGGGCACACCCAGCCACGCAGACAGCCGCCGCCAGAACGGCGCGCTTGGTCAAGATCTCCATGGCTCCCCCTCGTTGGATGCCGTCGATTGCTCCAGCGCATCACTTTAGAAGTGGGCCCGGCCCCGCGGCCATCGGCAATCTCCCGAGGGATCCTTCCCTCACCGACGCTGGGTCAACCAGCGCCCAGATGCGCGGCGGACAGGCTCGCGGCCAAGGCCACAGACCTGGTCAGCAGCAGACCCGGTCGCGGCCCTCGTGCTTGGCCTGGTAGAGCCGCCGGTCGGCCGCGTCCAGCAGGTCGGACGCATCGAGCATCGCGCTGGTCCATTCGGCCACGCCCAGCGAGATGGTCTGGCGGTGGGCCACGATCCCGCGCGCATCCCCCTGGCTGGCCGGCAGCACGAAAGTGTGGCTGGCCACCGCGGCGCGCATGCGTTCGGCCAGGTCGCGCGCGGTGTGCAGCGTGGCGCCAGGCATCAGCACCAGAAACTCTTCACCACCCAGGCGGCCCAACGTGGGCGCGCCCGGGCGGCTGCCCACCACCGCGCTGACCACGGCCGCGCATTCCCGCAGCACCAGATCGCCGGCCGCATGGCCGTGGGTGTCGTTGACCGACTTGAACCGGTCCAGGTCGAAGCTGACCACCGCCATCGGCCGGCCGCCCTGGCGCGTCTGCCGCAGCTCGCGGCGCAGGGTCTCGTTGAGGTAGCGGCGGTTGTACAAGCCGGTGCCCGTGTCCACCATGGCCATGCGGTAGACGCGGTCGTGCAGCGCGGCGTCCACGCTCTGGTGCTCGTAGAACTTCAGCAGCACGCTGCCCAGGCGCACCCGGTCGCCGTCGCGCAGCTGGCGCGGGCCGGTCAGGCGCACGTCCTGCACATAGCTGCCGTTGGCCGAGCCCAGGTCGCGCAGCAGCACCTGGGCGCCGTCGACCACCACCTCGGCATGCAGCCGGCTCATGCCCGGGCCGTCGATCTGCAGGCTGGCGGCGGCCGACCGGCCGATGGTGCTGGTGCCGTCGGGCAAGGTGATCTGGCGGCCGGTGTCGCCACCGCTGTAGACCACCAGGCTGCAGCGCCGGCCGTCCTCGCCGTCCAGCCCCTGCAGCAGGGTGACCTGGCTGGGGTCGATGGCAATGGTGGACGGATCCCAGTGGGACATCGGCGGTACGGCGCAGCGGCAGATGGAAGCCCCGGGTTGTACCGCAGCCTTTGCACCGCCGGCGTGGCCGGCCAGCACGCGCTGCGCAGTTGTGCGCAGCACCGCCGGCCGCGTGCGTGGCGCGTCAGTCCAGCGTGGCCAGCGCCTGCGCCAGATCGACCTGCAGATCGGCCACCGATTCCAGGCCGATGGAGAAGCGCACCAGGTGGCCGGGCAGCGCCGAGCGGTCGGCACGCATCGCGTTCAGGTCGTAGGGCACCACCAGGCTGACCGGGCCGCCCCAGGAGTAGCCGATCTTGAACAGCCGCAGCGCGTCGACGAAGCCGTCCACCTGCGCCGGGGTCAGCGCCGGATCCAGCATCACCGAGAACAGCCCCGCCGCCGCCGTGCAGGTGGCGGCCCAGTGCGCATGGCCCGGCGAGCCGGGCAGCGCCGGGTGCAGCACCTGGCGCACCGCTGGCTGGCTGCCCAGCCAGGTGGCGAGCTGGCGGGCCGCGGCATCGTGCGCGTGGTAGCGCAGCGCGATGGTGGGCAGGCCCTTCAGGATGAATTCAGCGTCGTTGGCCGCCACGCCGATGCCCAGCTGGCCGTGCAGCTTCAGCAGCTTCTGATGCAGCGCCTCGTCGCGGGTGACGACCGAGCCCATCAGCACGTCGGCACCGCCGGACGGGTACTTGGTCAGGGCCTGCATCACGATGTCGATGCCAAGATCGAACGCCCGGAAAGCCAGGCCAGCGCCCCAGGTGTTGTCCAGCGCCACCAGCACCCCGCGCGCCTTGGCCACCGCCACCAGGCCAGCCAGATCCGGAAACTCCATCGTCACCGAGCCTGGCGCCTCCAGCCACACCAGCTTGGTGGCCGGGCCGATCTTCGCGGCCAGGTCAGCCGGGTTCATCGGGTCGTAGAACTGGTGGCTGATGCCCCAGCGCGACAGCACGTTCACCGCCATGTCGTTCGACGGGCCGTACACATTGGCCGGCAGCAGCAGTTCGTCGCCCTGCTGCAGCAGCCCCAGGTTGACATTGGTGATGGCGGCCAGCCCGCTGGGCGACAGGATGCAGAAGCGCCCGCCTTCCAGCGCGGCCAGGCGCTCTTCCAGCGTGTAGGTGGTGGGCGTGCCGCGCAGGCCGTAGGTGTAGCCGGTCTTGGCGGTGTAGACGCGGTTGCGCAGTGCGTGGGTGTCCGGAAAGATCACCGTCGACGCCTTGAACACGCCGGGCGGCACGGCGCCCCAGGTGTCGGG
>JAGOBT010000463.1 GCA_017999135.1 Burkholderiaceae bacterium | reverse complement strand
CTGCTCGACGGCCGGGTTCCACCAGGGGTCGATGTGCACCACGGTGTCCGCAGCCGTCAGGTTCAGGCCCACGCCGCCGGCCTTCAGGCTGACCAGGAACACCGGCACCTGCCCGGCCTGGAACTGCGCCACCACCGCGCCGCGCTGCGCCGTGGGCGTGTCACCGGTCAGCACCAGGTGCGGCAGGCCCAGCGCCTGCAGCTCCATCTGCACCAGGGCCAGCATGCGGGTGAACTGCGAGAACACCAGCACCCGCCGGCCCTCGGCCACCAGGCTGGGCAGGGTGGCGGCCAGCCAGGTCAGCTTGGCGCTGGTGCCCGTGTCACCGGCCGGGCCGATGGCGGCGCCGGGGTCCAGCAGGCGCGGGTCGTTGCAGACCTGGCGCAGCTTCAGCAGCGCGTCCAGGATGCTGACCAGCGCGCCGTTGAACTTCTGCGCGTCCAGCACCCGGCGCACCCGCTCGTCGGCCGCCAGGCGCACGCTCTCGTACAGCGTGCGCTGGGCGCCGGCCAGTGGCAGGCGGTGCAGTTGCTCGGTCAGCGGCGGCAGCTCGGTGGCCACCGTGGCCTTGTGCCGGCGCAGGATGAAGGGCCGCACCCGCTCGGCCAGCAGCCGGGCCCGCGCGGTCTCGCCGTTTTTCTCGATCGGCGTGCGCCAATCCCTTTGGAAACTGCGCCGGTCGCCCAGGTAGCCCGGCAGCAGGAAGTGGAACTGCGCCCACAGCTCGCCCAGGTGGTTTTCCACCGGCGTGCCGGTCAGGCACAGGCGGTGGCGGGCGTTCAGCCGGCGCGCGGCGGTGGCCGTGCGGCTGCCGGCGTTCTTCACCATCTGCGCCTCGTCCAGCACCACCAGGTGCCAGGGTTGGCGCTGCAGCGCCATCGCGTCGCGCCACAGCAGCGGGTAGCTGGTCAGCACCAGGTGGTGGTCGGGGATGCGGGCGATGCGCTTCGCGCGGTCGGGGCCGTCCAGCGTCAGCAGCTTCAGGGCCGGGGCCACGCGGGCGGCTTCGGCCTGCCAGTTGAAGATCAGGCTGGCGGGGGCCACCACCAGGGCCGGGCGCCCGTCAGGGCCACCCGTCAGACGCCCGGCCTGCTGTTCCAGCAGCAGGTGGGCCAGGGCCTGCGCCGTCTTGCCCAGGCCCATGTCGTCGGCCAGGATGCCGGCCAGGCCGTGGCGACGCAGGTGCTGCAGCCAGGCCAGGCCGGTGTGCTGGTAGGGGCGCAGGGTGATGCCCAGGCCGGGCGGTGGTGCCACCGGCGGTGGCGGCTCGCCGGCGCCGATGGCCTGCAGCCAGACCAGGCCCTCGTCGCCCCGCAGCACCCAGTCGCGCCGGGCGCTGGGGTGGCTGGCCATGGCGTCGCGCAGACCGGCGCGCAGCAGGGCCAGGCGCTGGGCCTCCCAGCTGCTCAGCACCAGCGGCTCGTCGGCGCGCCGGCGTGGGCGCGTCAGCACGTCGAGCATGCAACGCACGATGGCCTTCAACGGCGCGGCCTCGGCGTCGATCACGCGGCCGCCGGGGGCTGTCAGGCGGATCAGCGCGTCGTCGGGGATGGCGGCCAACGCGTCGGCGTCGGTCCAGCGGCGGTCGTGCTTGATCAGGCGCGCCAGCAGCGGCACCAGGTCCAGCGTCTCGCTGCCGTCGCGGGTCTGCAGGTCCACGCCCAGGCTCAGCAGCCACGAGCCCATGCCCTTGGGCTGGGTGAGCGGCGTGATGCGGATCTGCCAGCCGCTGACCGGCAGCGCCGCATGGGCAAAGCCGGGGTGCTGCACGATGGCCCAGCCTTCGGCCTGCAGCGCCGGCAGCACATCGGCCCAGAAGGCGGCGAAGTCGGCCTCGCGCACCAGGCTCAGCAGGCGGGTGGACGGCGGCAGGGCGGGCTCGCCGCGCCACTGCAGGGCGTCGGCGGGCAGGGGCTGCAGTCCGGCCGCCTGCAGCCGGGCCTGCGCGGCGGCGGTGGCGGCGGGCGTCGGCCGGGCATCGGCAGGCCGCCAGTCCAGCCAGGCCACCGTCACCTGCGGGCCGCGGGCGCCGAACAGGGGCGTGCGCGCCGGCGGCCGCACCGGGCCACAGGGGCGCAGGCCCAGCAGGCCGTCGCCGCGGTCCAGCGTGCGCAGGTGCAGGCAGGGCTGGGCGGTGGCGTGCACGGGCGGTGGCATGTCAGTCCCGCACGGCCGTTCCGAAGGGACTGACCGCCCCCTTGGGGGGCAGCGAGCGCAGTGAGCGTGGGGGCAACATCTCAGGATTGTGGCCGCGTGCCCTTCGGGTATGGTGCGGCGGTGCCGTTGTCCGCCCCTGCCCACACTGCGCCGGCCGCCCCGGATGCCGCACCACCGGAGGTGGTGTTCCTGTTCTCCGACATCGAAGGCAGCACCCGCCTGTGGGAGCAGCAGACCAGCGCCATGGCCGATGCCCTGGCCCGGCACGACGCCCTGGCCCGCCAGGCGGTGGCCGACTGGCAGGGGCAGTGGGTCAAGGGCACGGGCGACGGCCTGCATGCCGTCTTCAGCGACCCGGCGGCGGCGCTGGGTGCCATGCTGCAACTGCAACGCGCGCTGGCCGATGCGGGCGCCGCCGGCAGCCTGCCGCTGGCGCTGCGCTGCGGCCTGCACGCCGGCCCGGCCCAGTCGCGTGACAACGACTGGTTCGGCCCCGCCGTCAACCGCGCCGCCCGCATCATGGCGGCGGCCCATGGTGGGCAGATGCTGGTGTCGCAGGCCGTGGCCCAGCAGCTGCAGACAGCCCTGCCCGCCGGCGTGCAGCTGCGTGACCTGGGCGCCGTGCGGCTGAAGGACCTGGACCGGCCCGAGCGCCTGTGGCAGGTGCTGGCGCCGCCGCTGCGCACCGACTTTCCGCCGCTGCGGTCGCTGGAAAGCACCCCCAACAACCTGGCCCAGCAGCTCAACCGCTTCATCGGCCGCGAAGCGGTGCTGCCCGCACTGCGCACCTTGCTGGGCCAGCACCGCCTGGTCACGCTGCTGGGCACCGGCGGCATCGGCAAGAGCCGGCTGGCGGTGCAGCTGGCCGCCGACCTGCTGGACGCCCACCCCGACGGCGTGTGGTTCGTCGAGCTGGCGCCGGTGGACGACCCGCAGCGCCTGCCGCAGGCGCTGGCGTCGGTGCTGGGGGTGAAGGAAGAGCCCGGCCGCACGCTCGACGACACGCTGCGCCGCCACGTGGCCAGCCGCCAGCTGCTGCTGGTGCTGGACAACTGCGAGCATCTGATCGCCGGCGCCGCGGCTCTGGCCAAGGGGCTGCTGCAGGCCGGCGCCGGCGTCACCGTGCTGGCCACCAGCCGCGCGCCGCTGCAGATGGCCGGCGAGCAGGTGGTTCCGGTGCCGGCGCTGGGCCTGCCCGCCGGCCCGCAGGGCGCCGCTGCCACGCCGGACGACCTGCTGCGCCACGACGCGGTGCGCCTGTTCGTCGACCGCGCCCGCAGCGCCGACCCGGCGTTTGCGCTGACTGCGGCCAACGCCGAGGTGGTGCTGGACATCTGCCAGC
>JAGOBT010000462.1 GCA_017999135.1 Burkholderiaceae bacterium | reverse complement strand
ACTTGGTGGGCGCGGCCTCCACGCCGTTGCAGATGGCCATGATCGGCCAGCCGGTCTCGGTCTGCCAGTAGTTGTCGATGATCGGCTTGCCGATGGCCTGCGAGATCCAGGTGGCGGTAGGCTCGTCCAGCGGCTCGCCGGCCAGGAACAACGCCTTCAGGCTCGACAGGTCGTACCTGGTCAGGAATGCCGGGTCCTGCTTCTTCAGCACCCGGGCGGCGGTGGGCGCGCTGAACATCACGCTGACCTTGTACTTCTCCACCAGGCTCCACCACACGCCGGCGTCGGGCCGGGTGGGCAGGCCTTCGTACATGATGGTCGCCATGCCGGCGATCAGCGGGCCGTAGATGATGTAGCTGTGGCCCACCACCCAGCCGATGTCGCTGGTGCTGAAGTAGGTCTCCCCCGGCTGGCCCATGTAGATGTGCTGCATCGATGCGGCCAGGGCCACGCAGTAGCCGCCGGTGTCGCGCTGCACGCCCTTGGGCTTGCCGGTGGTGCCGCTGGTGTAGAGCGTGTAGCTGGGCTCGCTGGATTCCAGCCAGACGCAGGGCACCTGGGCGTCGAGGTGCTTCGCGCGCAACTCGGCATAGTCGGCATCACGCCCGGCCACGCGGGTGAACGGCGCCAGGCCGCGGTCGACCATCAGCACCGCCTTGGGCTTGTGCCTGGCCAGCGTGATGGCCTCGTCGAGCAGCGGCTTGTAGGGCACCACCTTGCCGCCGCGGCTGCCCGCGTCGCTGCTGACGATGACCGCGGGTTCGGCGTCGTCGATGCGGGTGGCCAGGCTGTGGCTGGCAAAGCCGCCGAACACCACCGAGTGCACCGCGCCGATGCGGGTGCAGGCCAGCATGGTGAACGCGGCCTCGGCCGTCATCGGCATGTAGACCAGCACCCGGTCGCCCTGCTTCACACCCAGGTCCAGCAGGATGGCCGCCATGCGCTGCACTTCGTCGCGCAACTGGGCAAAGCTGTAGACCACTTCCTGGTCGACCTCGGTCGACACCCAGATCAGCGCCGGCGCGTCGGGCCGCTGGGCGGCGTGGCGGTCGACGGCGTTGTGGCACAGGTTGGTGCGGCCGCCGACAAACCACTTGGCGAACGGCGGGCGGCTGTAGTCGCACACCGGGCCAAACGGGGTTTCCCAGTCGATCAGCGCGGCCTGTTCGCGCCAGAAGGCGTCGCGGTCATCGATGGAGCGGCGGTGAAATTCGGGGTAGCTGGCCATGGCGTTGTCTCCTGCTGGCGGCACCAGGCGGTCTGGCGCCCGGCTGGCGTGGATTGCAAGGCCTGGCACTGACGACACACTGACTGCCACCCAGGGCCTCCAGACCCCCTTGAATCGGGTGGTATCCTCCGGGGTGATGCGTTCATTTCCCAGCACCCCTGCCCGCCTGCGCGCCATCCTGGCTGCTGCAGGCCTGATGCTGGCCGCCCACGGGGTGCTGGCCGCGCCCGATGCAGCGCCTGCGCCCGCCCCCAACGCGCTGACCGATCCGATCATGCAGCTGTTGGGTGAGCGTGGCCTGCTGCGCCCGATGGGGTCGGCGGCGCTGGTGGAGACCATGCGCAACTCGGTGCGCGACACCGCGTCCGACCTGGTCATGACGGCGATGAACTTCCTGGGCGTGCCCTACCGCATGGGCGGCAACAACGAGCAGCAGGGCTTCGACTGCAGCGGCTTCACCCGCCACATCTTCGAGAACAGCATCGGCCTGGTGCTGCCGCGCCGCGCCGACGAGCAGGCCACCAGCGCCGGCCTGCTGAGCATCCACCGTGCCGAGCTGAAGCCGGGCGACCTGGTGTTCTTCAACACCATGAAGCGCACCTTCTCGCACGTGGGCATCTACGTGGGCGACGACAAGTTCATCCACGCGCCGCGCGCCGGCGGCGCCGTGCGCATCGAAGACATGCGCGAGTCCTACTGGGCCCGCCGCTTCACCGGCGCCCGCCGTGCCGACCTGACGCTGGCCGCCCAGCCGCTGCCCACCACGCGCTGAACCCGGGGTTGCGCGCACGGGGCATGCCGCCCCGGCGCTGCACGGCACAATCCACGCCCATGGGCGAAACCGTCATCCCGCTGGCCGACCTGCGCTACACCGCGCCCGTGCCGGCCATCCCGGCGCAGGCCATTCCCGCCACCGGCCTGCTGGCCGATGCGCTGGGCCGCCCGCTGCGCGACCTGCGCATCTCGGTGACCGACCGCTGCAACTTCCGCTGCAGCTACTGCATGCCCAAGGAGGTGTTCGACCGGGACTACGTGTTCCTGCCGCAGACCAGCCTGCTGAGCTTCGAGGAGATCACCCGCCTGGCGCGCATCTTCGTGGCCCATGGCGTGCAGAAGATCCGCCTGACCGGCGGCGAGCCGCTGCTGCGCAAGGGGCTGGAGTCGCTGATCGCGATGCTGGCCGACCTGCGCACGCCCGATGGTGCGCGGCTGGACATCACGCTGACGACCAACGGATCGGTGCTGGCGCGCAAGGCCGTGGCGCTGCAGCGCGCCGGGCTGCAGCGCGTCACCGTCAGCCTCGACGGGCTGGACGATGCCACCTTCCGCCGCATGAACGATGTCGACTTTCCGGTGGCCGACGTGCTGGCCGGCATTCACGCCGCGCATGCCGCCGGCCTGGGGCCGATCAAGGTCAACATGGTGGTCAAGCGCGGCACCAACGACCAGGAAATCGTGCCGATGGCGCGCTTCTTCCGCCAGCACTTCGACGGCCGCATCGTGCTGCGTTTCATCGAGTACATGGATGTGGGCGCCAGCAACGGCTGGCGCATGGACGAGGTGCTGCCGTCGGCGGCGGTGCTGCAGCGCCTGCAGGCGGCCTTTCCTGATACCCCGCTGCGGCCGCTGGACCCCACCGTGCCGGGCGAGACCGCCGAGCGCTGGGGCTTTGCCGACGGCCGCGGCGAGATCGGCCTGATCAGCAGCGTCACCCAGGCCTTCTGCCGCGACTGCAACCGCGCCCGGCTGTCCACCGAGGGCAAGCTGTTCCTCTGCCTGTTCGCCACCCGCGGCCACGACCTGCGCAGCCTGCTGCGCAGCGGCGCCGGCGACGCCGACATCACCAGCGCGCTGGCGGCCGTGTGGGCGGGGCGGGACGACCGCTATTCCGAGCTGCGCGCCGCCCAGCCGGCCGCGCCGCCCGGTGGCGAGCGGCGGGTGGAAATGCACTACATCGGCGGGTGAGTCCCATGCAATCCCTGGACGAGATCGCCGCCTGCGTGGCCGGCTACGACCCCAACGCGCTGCCGGTGCCGCAGGCACAGGAGTTCATCGCCCGGTTGGTGCCGCGGGTGCAGGCGGTGGAAAGCCTGGCGCTGCGCAGTGCGCTGGGCCGGGTGCTGGCGCGCGACATCGTCTCGCCCATCCACGTGCCGGCACACGATAACTCGGCGATGGACGGCTACGCCCTGCGCGCGGCCGACCTGGCCGCCAGCGGCGACACGCTGATCGGCGTGGCCGGCACCGCCTTCGCCGGCGAGCAGTTCCGCGGCGCGGTGGGCCCGGGCCAGG
>JAGOBT010000038.1 GCA_017999135.1 Burkholderiaceae bacterium | reverse complement strand
TCATGCGCCAGCTCGAAGGCGCGCGACATCGGGCTGACCGGCACATGCACCGCACCGGCCTTCAGGATGCCGAAGAACACGATGTGGTACTGCGGCATGTTGGGCAGGAACACGGCCACCCGCTCACCCGGCCGCACGCCGTGCGCCGCCAGCTGCGCGGCAAAGCGGTCACTGGCCGCGTCCAGATCGGCATAGCTCAGCACATGGCCGTAGTGCACCACCGCCGGCTTGGCCGGGTGGATGCGGGCCCAGGCGCGCAGGTACTCGGTCAGCGGCTGCTCGCCATGCGGGTAGTGCGGCGCGGTGTTGGCGTCCCTGGGCCAGGCCTTGCGGTACAGCGTCTGCAGGTGGGCCAGATAGGCGGCTTCGTCTTGGGTGGCGGTCATGGTGGGCTCACCTCTTGGTTGTGGGGTCCAGGGCGATGCGCAGCGATTCGCCCAGTGTGTTGAAGGCCAGCGCGGTGAGCAGGATGGCCAGGCCGGGGGCGTACATCTGCTCGGGGGCCAGTTCCATGTTCTGATAGGCCCGCGCCAGCATCGACCCCCAGCTCGGCTGCGGCGGCTGGATGCCCAGGCCCAGGAAGCTCAAGGAGGCTTCTGCCAGCAGCGCTGCGGCCAGCAGCAGCGTCACCTGCACGATCACCGGCTGCACGGTGTTGGGCAGCACATGGCGCCACAGGATGCGGCCGGTGCTGGCGCCGAAGCAGCGCGCCGCGTCCACGTACAGCTCTTGCCGCACCACCAATGCGCGGGCGCGCACCAGCCGGGCGATTTGCGGGCTGAAGACGATGCCCACGGCGATCATGCCGTTGGTCAGGCCAATGCCCAGCGCGCCGGTGACGGCAATCGCCAGCACGATCGACGGGAACGACAGCAGCGCGTCGATGAAGCGGCTGATGCCGTCGTCGACCCAGCCGCCGCTGTAACCCGCCAGCAGGCCCACCGGCAGGCCCAGCAGCAGGGCGATGCCCACCGCCAGCCCGCTGGCATAGAGCGTGGCCGCGCCGCCGTGCACCATGCGGCTGAACACATCGCGGCCCAGGTCGTCGGTGCCCAGCAGGTGGGCGGCCGACGGGCTGGCCAGGGTGTTGTCCACATCCTGCGCGGTGACGGGGTAGGGCGCGATCAGCGGCGCGCACAGGGCCAGCAGGCCCAGCGCCAGCAGGAAGGCCAGGCTGAAGGCCGCGCGCATGTCACGCCGCAGCCAGGCGAAGAAGCGGCGCAGCATCATCGGATCCGCGGGTCGAGCACGGTGTACAGCAGGTCGGCCGCCAGGTTGATGCTGATGACCACCAGCACCATCACGAACACCACGCCCTGCACCACAGGCAGATCACGGGTGAGCGCGGCATTGACGATCAGGTTGCCCATGCCGGGGATGGCGAACACCGCCTCCACCACCACGGTGGCGGCCAGCAGGCGGTTGAACAGCAGCGTGCTCACCGTCAGCAGGTTGACGCCGGCGTTCTTCAGCCCGTGCTTCCACAGGATGACGTTGGCGCTGAGACCCTTGGCGCGCAGCGTGCGCACCGGCGGCGACGACAGGATCTCGACCAGCGAGCTGCGCAGCTGGCGCGACACCTCGGCCACGCCGCCGGCGGCCAGCGCCAGCGCCGGCAGGATGGCATGGTGCAGCGCCTTCCACGGGTCATCCTGCAGCGGCACCGCGCCGGTGGCCGGAAACCAGCCGAAGTGCAGCGCCAGCCAGGCCACCAGCAGCATGGCCAGCCAGAAGTTGGGCACCGCGATGCCCAGTGACGCGATCGACGTCACCAGCCGGTCACGCAGGCCGTCGGGCCGGCTGGCGGCCAACATGCCCAGCGGCACGCCCAGGCCCAGCGCCACGCTCATCGCCAGCACCACGATCAGCAGGGTGTTGGGGAAGGCACGGGCGATGGACGTGGCAACAGGCTCCCCATTGGCCAGCGACTTCGACAAGTCACCCTGCACCGCGTTGCCCAGCCAGCTGCCGTACTGCACCAGGAAGGGCCGGTTCAGGCCGTACAGCTCGCGGATCTCGTGGATGCGTTCTTCGGTCGCGTTTTCACCCGCCAGCGTGATGGCGATGTCGCCGGGCATCAGCTTGAGCAGGCCGAACACCACGAAGGTGGCCAGCACCAGCACCGGCAGCGCCTGCAGCAGGCGCCGCCGGATCACCCGCAGGCGGGCAGCGGCGAGCATCGCGGCCTCAGCCCTGCAGGCTGATGTGCTCGTACTTGGGCTTGCCCAGCAGGTTGGGCTTGTAGCCCTTGACCTGCTGCGCGGCCGCCACCAGCTCGTACTGGAAGGCCAGCGGCGCGACCAGGGCCTGCTCCATCACGATGCGCTGCAGCTGCCAGAAGATCAGCTTGCGGCCTTCGATGCGCTCGGCCACCCGGCTTTCGGCCAGCAGGTCGGTCAGCTTCTGGCCATGGTCGACCCGCCCGGCGTTGAAGTAGGCGTCCTTGCTGTACATCAGGCTGTAGGTCATGCTGGGGTCGGGCCGTCCGGTCCAGGCCGACAGCAGCATGTCGAACTTCTTCTCGTTGCCGAAGAACTGGCCGCTGATCTCGGGGATGGTGCCGGTGGTGTACTTCAGCCGGATGCCCGCCTTGCGCAGCTGTTCGCCCACGATCTCGCTGCGGCGCACCGAATCCTGGTCGGTGTAGCTGCCGCAGGTCAGGTCGATGCCGTTGGGGAAGCCGGCTTCGGCCAGCAGCTTCTTGGCCTGCTCGATGTTGTGCGGGTACAGCTTGACCAGGGTCTCGTCGAAGGCCCAGTGGCTCTTGGGCAGGTTCATGTACGCAGGCTCGCCCACGCCGGCCAGGGACGCCTTGACAAACGACTGGCGGTCCAGCGCGATGTTGATGGCCTGGCGCACCTTCAGGTTGTCCAGCGGCTTCTTGGCCACGTTGAAGTACAGCTGCAGGCAGTACAGCGTGGGGCCGGTCACCTTGGCCAGGTTCTTGGCCTTGTCGATCAGCGGCATCAGCCGCGGCGGCACCTGGTAGGCGAAGTGGTTCTGGCCGGCCACCACCGCCCGCAGGCCGGTGGCCAGCTCGGGGATGATGGAGAACTCGATGCCGTCGACGAAGCCGCGGTCCTGTCGCCAGTACTTGTCGGCCCGGGTGACCACAATCTTCTCGTTGGCGCTCCAGCTGACGAACTTCCACGGCCCGGCGCCCACCGGCTTGCGGTCGTGCTCGTTGCCCAGGGCCTGCACCGCCTTGGGCGACACCATCATGCCGGCGCGGTCGCTCAGGATGGCGGGCAGGGCGGTGTCGGGCCGCGCCAGCTTCACCGTCACCTGCAGCGGGCCGGTGACATCGGCCTGGGCCACGTTCTGCAGGTCGGCCTTGATGTTGCTCCGCGCATCGGCCTTGCCGCGGTCGAGGTTGAACTTCACCGCGGCGGCGTCCATCGGGCTGCCGTCATGGAACAGGATGCCGGGCTTGATGTCCAGCACCATGGTGCGCGGGTCGGGGAAGCTGAACGCCGCCATGCCGGGCTTGGTCTTCAGCGTGTCGTAGTCCCATTCCACCAGGGTGTCGTACATCGTCCACAGAAAGGTGTGGTCGCTGCCGGCGCCACCGGTGGCGGGGTCCAGGCTGCTGGGGTTGGCGTTGGCCGACACCTTGAGCACGCCGCCCCGGGTGGGGGCGGCGCCCTGTGCCCAGGCCGTGCCGGCCAGCGGGATGGCGCCGGCCAGGGCCATCAGGTCGCGGCGGGAGATCCCGCTGCCGGGCTGCGGGGCGTGCGCGTCGTGTGCATGGGTCATGGTTGTCTCCGGGGGTGGTGGGTGCGGCAGGTCCGTCTCAGGCGGCTTGTTGCTGCGGGTGGCGCGGCGGCGGGCCGTCACGTCATGGGGGTGGGCGCGCCGGCGGGCCGTCACGCGTGGAAAAGTGGCAGGCCACCCAGTGCGCCGGGCGCAGCTCACGCCAGGCGGGGACCTCGGTGGTGCAGCGCGGCTGTGCGCTGGGGCAGCGGGTGCGGAAGCGGCAGCCCGACGGCGGGTCGATCGGGCTGGGGATCTCGCCCTGCAGCACGATGCGCTGGCGCTGCGCCCGCAGGTGCGACGGCAGCGGCAGCGGGTCGGCCGACATCAGGGCCTCGGTGTAGGGGTGCAGCGGGCGCTCGCCCACGTCCAGCGTGGGGCCCAGTTCCATCAGCCGGCCCAGGTAGGTGACGGCGATGCGGTCGCTGACATGGGCCACCACCGACAGGTCGTGGGTGATGAACACGTAGGTCAGGCCGAATTCACGCTGCAGGCTGGCGAACAGGTTCAGCACATCGCCGCGGATCGACACGTCCAGCGCCGCCACCACCTCGTCGCAGACGATCAGCTTGGGCCGCACCGTCAGCGCCCGGGCGATGTTGATGCGCTGCTTCTGGCCACCCGACAGCATGTGCGGATAGCGCTGCGCGTACTCGGGCGCGATGCCCACGCGTGACAGCGCCTCCAGCCCGCGCCGCTCGCGCTCGGCGCGGGGCAGGCCGCCGGCGATCTCCAGCGGCTCGCAGACGCTGGTCAGCACCGTCTGGCGCGGGTTCAGCGCGGCATGCGGGTCCTGGAAGACGATCTGGTAGTCCCGCCGGTGGGTGCGCAGCGCGCTGGTGCCCAGGGTCCGCGGGTCAACCCCGTCATGCAGGATGCTGCCCTCGGTGGGCGGCAGCAGCCCGACCAGCGCCCGGCCCAGCGTGGTCTTGCCCGAGCCTGATTCACCGATCACGCCAAAGGTCTCGCCCGGCATCACATCGAAGCTGATGCCGTCGACCGCCTTGACCGTGGCTGCGCCGTCCTGCGTGGGGAAGCGGATGCACAGATCCCGCACGCTCAAAAGTGGGCGCCCCTCGCCCGGCGGGCACGCCGGTCGATCCCCCGAGGGGATCGCGGGCCGGCTTGGGGAGGCCCGGCGCTCGTCCCGCGCCGCTCCGGCAATCGGCGCAGTCATGCCACCACTCCCGGCAATTGCAGATCGACCGCCCGCATGCAGCGGGCCTGGTGGCCGGGCGACACCTCGGCGGCCACCTGCTCGCCGGCGCAGGCGGGCAGGGCGTGGTCGCAGCGGGCGCGGAAGCGGCAGCCTGGCGGCATCTCGCTGGGTGACGGCACGCGCCCGCGGATTGATGGCAGCGCCTCGCGGTGCTTGGCCAGCCGCGGCAGCGACCGCAGCAGGCCCGAGGTGTAGGGGTGGCGCGGGCGCGTGAGTGCATCGTCGACTGGCGCGTCTTCGACGATCTCGCCGGCGTACATGGTCACCATGCGGGTGCAGACCTCGGCCACCACACCCAGGTCGTGGGTGATGAACATCAGCGCAGTGCCGGCGCGGTCGCTCAATTCACGCAGCAGGTCGGTGATCTGGGCCTGCACCGTCACGTCAAGCGCCGTGGTGGGCTCGTCGGCGATCAGCAGCTTGGGCTCGCAGATCAGTGCCATCGCGATCATCACGCGCTGGCGCATGCCGCCCGAGAACTGGTGCGGGTATTCATCGACCCGCCGCTGCGGCAGCGGGATGCCCACCCGGGCCAGCGCGTCGATGGCGCGTTCACGCGCCTCTTGCCGGCTGACGGGGAAGTGCGTGCGGTAGGCCTCGGCGATCTGCTCGCCGACGCTGAAGACCGGGTCGAGCGCGGTCATCGGCTCCTGGAAGATCATCGCGATGTGGCGGCCGCGGATGGCCTGCATCTGCGGCTCGGCCAGGTGGGCCAGGTCCTGCCCCTCGAACAGGATCTGGCCGTCGATGCGGGTGTGGCTTTCGGGCAGCAGGCGCAGCACGCTCAGGCCAGTGACGGTCTTGCCGCAGCCGCTTTCGCCCACCACGCCCAGGCGCTCGCCGGGCTGGATGTTGAAGTTGAGTCGGCGCGTGACCGCGATGCGTCCGCCGCCGGTGCGGAAGCTGATCGACAGATCGCGCACCTCCAACATCGCTAGTACACCTGTTGCCGGAAGGGATCGACCACATCACTGTGCGATTGCGCCATGTACCCCAGCACCTCATCGCGTGTGTCGGTCATGATCTTGCGCATCAGCACCTCGGCCGCATCGGCGCGGCCGGCCTTGATGGCCACCAGCAGCTGCTCATAGTCGTGGAAGGTGTCGATGCGGCGCTCGGGCCGCACATAGTCGGGCGGCTGCGGCGTCATCCACAGCATGCGCCACAGCGCGTCGTGCGGCAGGTCGCGGTAGGTGGTCTGGATCACCTTGGCGCTGGCGCAGGCCGACAGCAGGCCCATGGCCACGCGGCCGGTGGCCTGGGCAAAGTCGAGCAGCGAGGGCTTCTTCTGCAGCGCCAGCTTGCGCAGCTGCGCCAGGCGCGGCTCCACCTCGTCCAGCGCTGACTTGTCGGGGTTGCGGGCCAGGTAGCGCACCGCCAGGCTCAGCAGCGCGCAGCGCACGTTGAAGATGTCGGCCACGTCGTTGAGCGCCAGCTCCACCACATAGGCGCCGCGCCTGGGCCGGATCTCGACCAGGCCCTGCCGCTCCAGGATGCGCAGTGCATCCCGCACCGGGCCGCGGCTGAGCGCAAAGGCCTCGGCCACCGCCTGCTCGCCCACCCGCTGGCCCGGGGCATAGCGGCCTTGCAGGATGTCCTGCCCCAGCTGCTTGGCGATCTGCTCGCCGGTGGTGGCCGTGGCCACCTTGGCCGGCGCCGCCGCACGCTTGCCTGCCGCCTTGGATGAGCGGGCAGGTGGGGCGGCGGTGGCCGTGGCGCGTTGCATGGACAGGCAGGGTACGGGAGGTGTCCGTTTCATTCTAGGAACGGGACCGACCGCCGTGCACTGTCATTTGTTAACAATTTTTCAGTGCTTTCCCTGAGGACGTTCCGCCTTGCGAGGCGTACTGTTGCAGCTTCTGCGTGCCACACCGTGGCCCAACCCAACACGCCTGCAGGACACCCCGCCCATGGCCATCCACCGCATCGAATCCCAAGTCACCGGCACGGTCTGGAAGGTGGAATGCCAGGCAGGCGCCGGCGTCGCCGAGGGCGACACCATCCTGATCATCGAGTCGATGAAGATGGAGATCCCGGTCGACGCGCCGGCTGGCGGCACGCTGCGTGAGCTGCTGGTCGGCGAGGGCGATCCCGTCACCGAAGGCCAGGTGCTGGCCGTCGTGGCCAGCTGAGGCCCTCAGGCCGCTTCGACGGCGAAGGTCAGGCCCGCATGGGCCTGCAGCCGGTCGATCAGGCGCTGGCCCATGGCCGACGCCGGGGTCCAGATACCGCCCGGCGTGGCGCTGGCATCCTGCAGCAGGCACATCGCCGATTCGGCGATCATCTTCGACGTGCTGCCATAGCCCGGGTCGCGGTCGCCCTGCACGCCCACGCGCAGGGTTTCGCCGCTCTTGCCGGTGGCGAGGAACAGCACGTCGTAGAAGCCGGCCTCGCGCTCGGCGCGCGACGGGCCTTCACCCGGCTTGGGGCCGTCGTCGCTGGCCAGGCTCTTGTCGGCGGCCACGGCATTGGCGATCGCCTGGCCCTTGTCGCCCTTGCCGGTGATCAGCATCTCGTCGTAGACGAAGTCGGCGCCCCAGGCCTGTTGCAGCAGGAAGTTGCTGCGGTGCACATTGCGGGTGTTGATGGCCGCCATCACGAACGGCGCCACCCAGACATCAGCCCCCAGCGTCTCGTCGACCATCGGCTTGTTGCCCGACGGCTGCTTCGGGCCCTCAAAGCCCGGCGTCAATGCAAACGGGTTGCGCAACAGGTCCAGCACGCCGGGCTGGGTGGCGGCCGCGGCCATGGTGGCCTTCAGGCTGGCAGCGGTGCCGCCCGAGAACGTGCCCTTCATCTTGCGCACCCGGCCACGCACCCGAGGCGCCGGCGCGCCGAAGCGCTTGACCATCTGATCCTGCAGCATCCACACGCCCAGGTCGAACGGGATGGAATCGAAGCCGCAGCTGAACACGATGCGTGCGCCACTGGCCTGGGCCGTGGCGTGGTGGGCGTCGATCATCTGGCGCATCCAGGCCGGCTCGCCGCACAGGTCGACATAGTCGACGCCGTGTTCGGCGCAGGCCTGCACCAGCGCGCTGCCATACAGCTGGTAGGGGCCCACGGTGGTCAGCACCAGGCGGGTGCGGGCCATCAGCGCGGCCAGGCTGGCGGGGTTGGCGTTGTCGGTCACCACCAGCGGGGTGCTGGCGGGTGCGCCCACTTCGTCGCGCACGGCGGCCAGCTTGTCCAGGCTGCGGCCGCCCATGGCCCAGCGCAGGCCGGTGTCGCCGCGCGCCAGCAGGTATTCGATGACCAGCCGACCGGTGAAGCCGGTGGCGCCGTGCACCACGATGTCGAATTCTTTCTGCATGGCAGGCCTTGTCGTGTGAGGGTGTGGACAAGCGCGGATTCTCGCCGCGCCGGGCTGCAACGGTGCAGCCGGGGCGTGGGGGTTGACGGCAATGGCGGGCTGCTGGCCAGCCGCTGAAGATGACCAGCTTGCCAGGAGACCGCATGCCAGACGGATTGGGCCACGCACTGCTGCAGGCCTGCAGCCGCTTCAACCACGCCACCGCGCTGCAGGCACCGGGGTCAGCAGTGACGTACCGCGCGTTGGCCGGCCAGGCCCAGGCAGCCGCGAAAGGGCTGCGCGCTGCCGGCCTGCGAGCCGACGAGCCGGTGCTGGTGATGGTGTCGAACCAGCCGGGTGACATCGCCGCGCTGCTGGCCGTGTGGCTGGCCGGCGGCGTGGTGGTGGCGGTGCACCGCAGCACGCCGCCGGCACTGCTGGCCGGGCTGCAGCAGCGCACCGGCGCCCGCCTGGGGCTGGACTGGCCCGACGCCAGCGCCCCGCCCGCGTTGCAGACCCTGGCCGAGGGGCCGCCGCCGCACCGCCCGCTGCTGGCCGGTGCGGCCTTCATCATCTTCACCTCGGGCTCCACCGGCGTGCCCAAGGGCGTGGTGCTGACGCATGCGGCCTTCGGTGGCAAGCTGCAGCAGATTGACAGCCTGCTGCGCTTTCAGCCGACCGACCGCACGCTGCTGGTGCTGAACCTCAGCTTCGGCTTCGGCCTGTGGGTGGCGTTGCTCACGCTGCTGCGCGGTGGCACGCTGGTGATGGCGGTCAGCTTCGACGCCGCCGGCTTCCTGGCCACGCTGGCCGGCGAGCGCATCACCCAGGTGGGCCTGGTGCCCACGATGATGCGCATGGTGCTGACCGACCCGTCGCTGGACCCGGCCATCGCCCAGGTGGTGCAGCAGAGCCACCTGCGGCAGATGCTGATCGGCGGTGAGCTGCTGGGCCTGTCCCTGGCCGAGACGCTGCGCCGGCGCTTCAGTGCCACGCAGCTGATCGACATCTATGGCCTGACCGAAACCTCCACCTGCGATTTCTTCGCCTTTCCCGCCGATGCGGCACGGCGCCCCGGCTGCATCGGCCGCCCGTCGCCCCAGGTGCAGCACCGCATCGCCGATGCCGCCGGCCAGCCGGTGGCTGCGGGCGCGGTGGGTGAGCTGCAGCTGCGCAGCCCCTTCCTGCTGGCCGGCTACCTGGACGCGCCCGAGCTCACCGCCGCCGCCTTCCAGCACGGCTGGTTCCGCACCGGCGACCTGGCACGCCAGCACGCCGATGGCCTGGTGGAATTGATGGGCCGGCAGAAGGAGCTGATCAGCCGCGGCGGCCACAAGCTGACGCCGGTGGAGGTGGAGCAGGCGCTGAGCGCCCACCCCGATGTGGCCGCCGCCATGGTGACTGGCGTGGCCGACGCGGTGTTGGGCGAGCGCATCCATGTGCTGGTGGTGCCGCGCAGCGGCACGGCGCCGACCGTGGCCGCGCTGCGCCAGCACCTGGCGGGCCGGCTGGAGAAGTTCAAGCACCCCGACGCCTGGCATGTGGCCGCGGCGCTGCCGCTGGGCCGCACCGGCAAGGCCGACCGCGGCGCGCTGGGCGCGCTGATCGCTGCCGGCCAGACGGTGCCGCTGCCCCCTTGACCACACGACCGCAGGACCAGCCCATGACCTTCCAATCCATCACCTACAGCGTGGCCGACCATGTGGCCCAGCTCACCCTGAACCGGCCCGAGCGGCTGAACGCGCTGCACGCCGGCGCGCTGCACGAGATCAACGCCGCGATGGACCAGGCCGAGGCCGATGCCGACGTGCGGGTGATCGTGGTCAGCGGTGCCGGCCGGGCGTTTTCGTCCGGCTTCGACCTGAAGGCGCAGATGGAGCAGAAGCCGGAAGGCGACGCCGTGTGGCGCGCCATCCTGGATCTGGACTTCGACACCACGATGCGGTTCTGGAACAGCCCCAAGCCCACCATCGCCGCGGTGCATGGCGCCTGTCTGGCCGGTGCGTTCGAGCTGGCCATGGCCTGCGACATCACCATCGCCGATGAAGACGCCACCTTCGGCGAGCCCGAGCTGAAGTTCGGTGCCGGCATCGTGACATTGCTGCTGCCCTGGATGACCAGCCCCAAGCAGGCCAAGCGCATCATCCTGTCGGCCGACGACCGCATCCCTGCGCGTGAGGCACTGGCCATGGGCCTGGTGAGCCGGGTGGTGGCGCCCGGCACCCACCTGGCCGAGGCGCTGCGCACCGCGCGCGGCATCGCGCTGATGGACCCGAACCTGGTGGTGCAGACCAAGAAGGCGCTGAACCGCACCTACGACATCCAGGGCATGCCCACCGCGCTGCGCATGGCGCTGGACATCGACCACACCATCGAAAGCCACGGCTCGCCCGACAAGCGCGCCTTCATGGACATTGCGCGCGAGCGCGGCATGCGCGAGGCGATTGCCTGGCGCGATGCCCGCTTTGCCAAGGCGCAGGACGGCGGCTGAGCGCCGCCGGGCTCAGGCGAACAGCGCCTTGTGCTGCTCGCGCAGCAGGTTCTTCTGCACCTTGCCCATCGCATTGCGCGGCAGGTCGGCCACCACGAACAGGTGCTTGGGCACCTTGAAGTTGGCGATGCTGGCCTTGAGCTGGCCGATCATCGCCGCGGGGTCCAGCGTGGCGCCGGGCTGTGCCACCACCACCGCCACCACGCCTTCGCCGAAGTCGGGGTGGGGCACACCGATCACCGCCGATTCGGCCACGCCGGGCAGGTCGTTGAGGAAGCCCTCGATCTCGGCCGGGTAGATGTTGTAGCCGCCGCTGATGATCAAGTCCTTGCTGCGGCCGACGATGGTGACGTAGCCGTCGGCCGCCACCTGGCCGACGTCGCCGGTCTTGAACCACTTCTGGCCATGTTCATCCGCGGTGAACTCTTCCGCCGTCTTCTCCGGCATGCGCCAGTAGCCGGCAAACACGTTCGGGCCGCGCACCTGGATGTGGCCGATGGTGCCGGCCGGGCAGGGCGCGCCGGCGTCGTCCATTACCCGCAGCTGCACGCCGGGCAGGGCCGGCCCCACGGTGCCGCGCCGGCGGGGCCCATCGGCCGCACGGCAGGGGTTGCTGGTCAGCATCACCGTCTCGCTCATGCCGTAGCGTTCCAGCAGCACATGGCCGGTGCGTTCGGTCCAGCTGTCGAAGGTTTCCACCAGCAGCGGCGCCGAGCCGCTGATGAACAGCCGCATGGTCTTGACCGCCTCGCGCGTGAGCGTGGGTTCGGCCAGCATGCGCACATACAGCGTGGGCACGCCCATCATCACCGTGGCGCCGGCCATGCGGGCGATGGTGGCCTTGGGGTCGAACTTGCCGAACCACACCATCTTGCTGCCGTTGAGCAGCGCGCCATGGCTGGCCACGAACAGGCCGTGCACATGGAAGATCGGCAGCGCGTGGATCAGCACGTCGCCCGGCTGCCAATCCCAGTAGGCCTTCAGCGTCAGCGCATTGCTCAGCAGATTGCCGTGGCTGAGCATCGCGCCCTTGCTGCGCCCGGTGGTGCCGCTGGTGTAGAGGATGGCGGCCATGTCATCGGCCTGCACCAGGGCCGGCACGTGCTGGTCGGATTGTGCTGCGGCGCGCTCCAGCAGCGTGCCGTCGCGCGCCTCGCCCAGGGTGAACACATGGCCGGTGCCGGCAGAGAACGCGATGCGGCTGACCCAGGCAAAGTTCTTCGGTGAACACACCACCACCGCCGGCTCGGCATTGCCGATGAAATAGCCGATCTCGGCGGCCTGGTAGGCGGTGTTCAGCGGCAGGAACACATGACCCGCCCGCAGCACGGCCAGGTACAGCATCAGCGCTTCCACGCTCTTCTCGGTCTGCACCGCCACCCGGCTGCCGGCGGGCAGGCCCAGGCTCTGCAGCAGGTTGGCCAGCATGGCCGTGCCGCGGTCCAGGTCGGCCCAGGTGTAGTGGGCGCCGGCGTGGGGGCCGTCGGCCACCTCCACGGCAGTGGCCGTCAGGTCGGCCGGAAAGGCGGCGCGCAGCGCGACGAAGAGGTTGGCGTTGGCAGTCATGGCTCAGTCCAGCTTGGCGCCCGAGCCTTTCACCACCTCGGCCCAGCGCTTGACCTCGCTGCCGACGAAGCGGCCGAAGTCCGGGCCCCACAGGTTGGGCGGGTTGGCACCCAGGCCGGCCCAGGCAGCCTTCAGTTCGTCGCTGCCCAGGGCCTTCTTCAGCTCGGCGGTCATCGCGTCGATCACCGGCTGCGGCGTGCCCTTGGGCGCCCACAGGCCGTACCAAGTGGCCACCTGGTAGGTGGGCACGCCGCCTTCGGTGCTGGTGGGCACGTCGGGGAAGCCCGGTGCGCGGCTGGGCGACGCCACCGCCAGCGCCTTGATGCGGCCGTTCTTGATGTGCGCGGCCGACGAGCCCAGGCCGTCGAACATCATGTCCACCTGGCCGGCGATCAGGTCTTGCAAGGCCGGGCCGGCGCCGCGGTACGGGATGTGGGTGATGAAGGTCCTGGTCTGCAGCTTGAACAGCTCACCGGCCAGGTGGTGGCTGGTGCCGTTGCCGGCCGAGCCGTAGTTCAGCTTGGCGGGGTTCTTGCGCAGGAAGTCGAGCAGGCCCTTCAGGTCGGTGGCCGGCACCTTCTGCGGGTTGACCACGATGACCTGCGGCACGCTGCTGATCAGGCCCACCGGCACGAAATCGGTCTCGATGTTGTAGTCGAGCTTGGGGTACATCGACGGCGCGATGGCGTGGTGCACCGCCCCCATGAAGAAGGTGTAGCCATCGGGCGCGGCACGCGCTGCCAAGCCGGCGCCCACGGTGCCGCCGGCGCCGCCCTTGTTGTCGATGATGAACTGCTTGCCGCTGGCCTTGCCCATGGCGGCGAACAGCGGCCGGGC
>JAGOBT010000461.1 GCA_017999135.1 Burkholderiaceae bacterium | reverse complement strand
CCCCGGCCCTGGCGGCGGAACAGCTTGGCGCCGAACAGGCCTTCGATCTCCTTGAGCATCATGCTCGCGGCCGACGGTGTCATCGACAGCTGCTCGGCCGTGGCCGCCAGCGAGCCCCGCTGCGCCAACAGGCTGAGGAAACGCAGTTGCTTGATGCGCAGCTGGTCCAGACGCAACGGGGTCATGGCAAGGGCAATGTTCAGAGAAAACTGATGAAAGTGTCCAAATAACTGAGCCAGGCTTGATGTTGAGTGCCGACACGGCGGGCAACTCGACAACCGGTGCCGACCATGCCCGCTCTGCCCCTGGCCCTGACCCGACGTGCCACGCTGCTGGGCCTGGCCGCCGCCGCGCTGCCACCCTTGGCGGCTGCCGCCGACGACTGGCCGGCCAAGGCCGTCACCCTGGTGGTGCCGTTTCCGCCCGGCGGGTCGAACGACGTGGTCGCGCGCCTGGTGGGCGACAGCGTGCGCCAGCGCATCGGCCAGACGGTGGTGATCGACAACAAGCCCGGCGCGAATGGCGCCTTGGGCGTAGACGCCGTGCTGCGCGCCCCCAAGGACCACCACACCTTCCTGGTGGCGTCAGACTCGGTGTCGCTGCTGCCGCTGTTTCGCCAGACCCCGTGGGACCTGACGCGCAGCTTCACGCCGGTGGCGGTGCTGTCGGTCCAGCCCGTGGTGGTGGTGACATCGGCCGCTTCAGGGCTGAAGTCGATCAAGGACCTGCAGGCCCTGGCCCGCAGCAAGCCCGACCAGGTGCCCTACGCCAGTTCCGGCCAAGGCTCCATCCAGCACCTGCTGGGTGAGCTGTTCGCCCAGGGGCTGGGCATCAACCTGCTGCACATCCCGTACAAGGGCGGCGGGCAGGCGGTGAACGACGTGGTGGCCGGGCAGGTGACGGTGGCGGTGCTGGGGGCGGCGGCGGTGCTGCCACACATCAAGTCGGGCAAGCTGGTGGCACTGGCCGTCAGCACCCGGCAACGGTCACCGATGCTGCCCGACGCCCCCACCCTGGCCGAAAGCGGCGCTGGCGACATCGACGTGCCGCAGTGGTCGGCCCTGTTTGCGGTGGCCGGCACGCCCGCGCCCGTCATTGCCCGGCTGCGCCGCGCGGTGGACGAATCCCTGGCCGAACCGGCCGTGGCGCAGAAGCTGGCCAGCCTGGCCATGGAGACCGTCAACACCACGCCAGACGCCTTCCAGCAGCGCATGCTGCAGGACCGCGAGCGCTGGGCCCGGCTGGTCAAGGACCGCCGCATTTCCTTGGACTGAGCATGCAGCCGACCACACGCCGCCCCCACATCGTGCTGGTGCTGGCCGACAACCTGGGCTGGGGCGAACTGGGCTGCTACGGTGGCGGCGCACTGCGCGGCGCGCCGACGCCGCGCATCGACGCGCTGGCGCAGGCCGGTCTGAAGTGCCTGAACTTCAATGTCGAGAGCGACTGCGTGCCCACCCGCTCGGCCCTGATGACAGGCCGCCACCCGATCCGCACCGGCGCGCTGCAGTCGGTGCCGGCGGGTCTGCCGCAGGGCATCCACCCCTGGGAGCGCACCCTGCCGCAGGCCCTGAAGGACGCCGGCTACGCCACCGGCATGTTCGGCAAGTGGCACCTGGGCGACCGCGACGGCCGCTACCCGCACCAGCGTGGCTTCGACACCTGGTACGGCATTCCGCGCACCAGCAACGAGACCATGTTCACCAGTTCACCCGGCTTCGACCCCACGGTGGTGGACGTGCCGCAGGTGATGTCGGGCCAGGCTGGCCAGCCAGCCTGCAACGAGACCCCGTACGACCTGTCCCAGCGCCGGCTGATCGACGCCGAGCTGACCGAACGCGCCATCGGCTTCATGCAGCAGCATGCGGGCGGGGCGCAGCCATTCTTCCTGTACGTGCCGCTGACGCACCTGCACTTTCCCACCCTGCCGCACCCCGACTTTGCCGGCCGCAGCGGGGTGGGCGACTTTGCCGACGCCATGATCGAGCTGGACCACCGCGTGGGCCAGCTGATCGACGCGGTGGACGCGCTGGGCATCGCCCAGGACACGCTGTTCATCTTTGCCAGCGACAACGGGCCCGAGTTCCGCCGGCCCTGGCGCGGCACCGCCGGCCCCTGGACCGGCACCTACCACACCGCCATGGAGGGCGGGCTGCGCGTGCCGCTGATCGTGCGCTGGCCGGGCCAGGTGGCGCCCGCTGGTGTCAGCGACGACATCGTGCATGTGACCGACCTGTTCACCACCCTGCTGGCGGCCGCCGGGGCCGCCGTGCCCGACGACCGGCCCATCGACGGCGTCAACCAGCTGCCCTGGTGGACTGGCGCGGTACCGCAGTCGGCCCGGGAGGGCTTTCTCTTCTACATCAAGGACGAACTGCGGGCGGCCAAGTGGCGCCACTGGAAGCTGCACTTCGTGTTCGAGAGCGAGCCCAACCAGGGGCCCCGGCACCTGGAGACGCCCTGGCTGTTCAACATCAAGCGCGACCCGAAGGAAGAGACCGACGCCGCCATGGATGACGGTTGGGTGCGCGGCCCGATGCGCCGCATGGTGATGGCGTTTGCGCAATCCCTGCGCACGCACCCGCCCATTCCGCCTGGCGCACCCGACGACTTCGATCCCGCACGCTCAGCCGCTGGCGCGGGGTGAGGTGAATCCCACCAGGGGGCGCTTCGGCGCCAGCCTGGAACGCAGGCCTCAAGCGGGGACAGATCGAACCGATAAAAGCTGCATCCCTACGAAGGAGCATGGCATGCGCGGCTTTCGCGATCTGAACATCGGCCTGCGCCTGGCCTGCGGCTTCGGCCTGCTGTTGCTGCTGGCAGGCCTGTCGTTCGGGCTGTCGGGCTGGCGCTTCCAGCAACTGGGCAACACGCTGGAGCGCATCGTCGAAGAAGACTGGACCAAGGCGCGCGCCGCTGCGCTGATCGACGCCCAGACCCGCGCCAACGCACGCCGCACGATGGAACTGCTGCTGGTGACCGACCCCACCCAGGCGCAAGCCGTGCGTGCGCACATCGCCCGCAACAAGCAGCGCATCGACGAGGCCCTGGCCACGCTGGAGCGTCTGGTGCGCCTGCCCGAGGCAAGGCGGCACTGGCCACCCTGCAGACCGACCGCGCCGCCTACGTGCGCAGCTTCACCCAGGTGGCTGCCGAGGTGCAGGCGGGCGACCGCGACGGCGCCACCCGCCGCATGCTGACCGAAACCCTGCCGGCCATCGACAAGCTGCAGGTCAGCGTGACGGCCCTGGCCGATCTGCAGCAGAAACTGGCCGATGCCGCCAGTGCGGGTGCCCATGCCAACATCCGCCGCACCCAGTGGACCCTGGCCGGCGCGGGCCTGCTGCTGCTGGGCCTGGGCAGCCTGGCCGCCTGGTGGCTGTCTCGCTCGATCACCCAACCCATCCACCAGGCCGTCACCGTGGCCGAGGCCGTGGCCAGCGGCGACCTGACGGCCCACGCCCGCAGCACCGCCCGCGACGAGACCGGCCGCCTGCTGATGGCGCTGGGCACGATGACCGAGAGCCTGCGCAATGT
>JAGOBT010000037.1 GCA_017999135.1 Burkholderiaceae bacterium | reverse complement strand
GTCAGCAAGTGCGACTTCTCCACCTTCACCTTCGCCACGCGGGCGCTCGAGGCCGCAGGCGTCCCGCTGGCTGGCGGCGTCGACTTGCTCTTCACCTATGACGAAGAGTTCGGCGGCGAAGTCGGGCCCCAATGGCTGCTCGACAAGGGCCTGACCAAGCCGGACCTCGAGATTGCCGCCGGCTTCAGCTACCAGGTCGTCACTGCCCACAACGGCTGCCTGCAACTGGAGGCGACCGTGCACGGCAAGATGGGCCATGCGGCGGTCCCCGAGACGGCCGTGGATGCCTTGCAGGCCGCCACCAGGGTGCTGGTGGCGCTCTACGAGGAGAACACCCGCCTGCGCCAGACAAAGAGCGCCGTCAAAGGCATCAACCATGGCTACATCAATGTCGGCCAGGTCTACGGCGGGACGAACACGAACGTGGTGCCAGGCAAGGTCGTGCTGAAGATCGACCGCCGGATGATCCCCGAGGAGGACCCGGCGCAGGTCGAAGCCGGTGTGCGCAGGATCATCGAAGCAGCGGTGCAGTCGTACCCCGGCACCAGGGTCGAGATCAAGCGGCTGCTGCTGGCCCACGCGATGAAGCCGCTGGCCGGCAACAAGCCGCTCGTCGACGCCCTGTGCAGCCACGCCACCGAGATCATGGGCGAGACGGTGGAAGCCACCGGCACGCCGCTGTACACCGACGCGCGGCTCTTCAGCGAGCGCGGCATCCCCGCGGTGATCTATGGCGCCGGTCCGCGCACGGTACTGGAGTCCAACGCCAAGCGCGCCGATGAGCACATCGTGCTCGAGGATCTGCGCAAGGCCACGAAAGTCGTGGCCCGAACGCTGCTCGACCTGCTGAAGGCCTGACCACGCCCGCGCCCGTTCCGCCCGCTGCGCCCGCCCTGGATGCACAGCCCGCGGGCAGCAGCTACGCATTTCCGCGCATGGATTCCCGGGTCGCGAGCGCGACACTCCGGGAATCCGCCCCCCCTTCTGATTCAGGACCGCCACCCCATGCCCAACCAGGAAGAAAAGCGCGCCGAGCTGCGCCGCGCCGCGCTGGAGTACCACGAGTTCCCGACCCCGGGCAAGGTGGCCATTGCCGCCACCAAGCAGATGGTCAACCAGCGCGATCTGGCGCTGGCCTATTCGCCCGGTGTGGCCGCCGCCTGCGAGGAGATCGTCGACGACCCGGCCAATGCCTGGCGCTACACCTCGCGCGGCAACCTCGTGGCCGTGGTGTCCAACGGCACCGCGGTGCTGGGCCTGGGCAACATCGGCCCGCTGGCCAGCAAGCCGGTGATGGAAGGCAAGGGCGTGCTGTTCAAGAAGTTCGCCGGCATCGACGTCTTCGACCTCGAGATCGCCGAGAACGATGTCGACAAGCTGGTCGACATCATCGCCGCGCTGGAGCCCACCTTCGGCGGCATCAACCTCGAGGACATCAAGGCACCGGACTGCTTCTATGTCGAGCGCAAGCTGCGCGAGCGCATGAAGATCCCCGTCTTCCACGACGACCAGCACGGCACGGCCATCGTGGTGGGCGCGGCCCTGCTCAACGGCCTGAAGGTGGTGGGCAAGAAGATCGACGAGATCAAGCTGGTCACCTCGGGCGCGGGCGCGGCCGCGCTGGCCTGCCTGAACCTGCTGGTGAAGCTGGGCCTGCCGCGGCAGAACATCTTCGTCACCGACCTGGCCGGCGTGGTCTACCAGGGCCGGGTGGAGCTGATGGACCCGGACAAGGTCGAGTTCGCCCAGGACACGCCGCACCGCACGCTGGCGCAGGCCATCGCCGGGGCCGACGTGTTCCTCGGCCTGTCGGCCGGCGGCGTGCTGAAGGCGCCGATGGTGGCCAGCATGGCCGCGCGCCCGCTGATCTTCGCGCTGGCCAACCCCACGCCGGAAATCATGCCGGAGGAGGTGGTGGCGGTGCGCAGCGACGCCATCATGGCCACCGGCCGCACCGATTACCCGAACCAGGTCAACAACGTCCTGTGCTTCCCGTACATCTTCCGCGGCGCGCTCGATTCAGGCGCCACCACCATCACCGACCAGATGGAAATCGCCGCGGTGCACGCCATCGCCGAGCTGGCCCAGGCCGAGCAGGACGACACCGTGGCCGCAGCCTATGCCGGCAGCACCCTGAGCTTCGGGCCCGAGTACCTGATCCCCAAGCCGTTCGATCCGCGGCTGATGATGAAGATTGCCCCGGCCGTGGCCCGCGCGGCTGCCGCCTCGGGCGTGGCCGCCCGCCCGGTGACCGACTTCGCCGCCTACGCCGAGAAGCTGCGCAGCTTCGTCTACGCCTCGGGCAACGCGATGAAGCCGATCTTCAGCCAGGCCAAGCGCGCCCAGCGCCGCAACGTGGCCTTTGCCGAGGGTGAAGACCGACGCGTGCTGCGCGCCGTGCAGGTGATCTGCGACGAAGGCCTGGCCCGGCCCTGGCTGGTGGGCCGCGCCAGCGTGATCCACGCCCGCATCGAGAAACTCGGCCTGCGGCTGCAGCCCGGGCGCGACTTCGACATCGTCAACATCGACGACGACCCGCGCTACCGCGACTACTGGCAGACCTACCACCGCCTCACCGAGCGCAAGGGCGTCACCGAGCAGTTCGCCAAGATCGAGATGCGCCGCCGGCTGACGCTGATCGCCGCCATGCTGCTGCACAAGGGCGAGGTCGACGGCATGATCTGCGGCACCTGGGGCAGCACCCAGCAGCACCTGGCCCACATCGACCAGATCATCGGCCGCCGCGCCGGCGTGCACACCTACGCCTGCATGAACGGGCTGATCCTGCCCGGCCGGCAGGTGTTCCTGGTCGACACCCACGTCAACTACGACCCCACGGCCGAGCAGCTGTGCGAGATCACCATCCTGGCGGCCGAGGAAATGCTGCGCTTCGGCGTGAGCCCGAAGGCCGCGCTGCTGTCGCACAGCAGCTTCGGCAGCAGCAACCAGCCGTCGGCGGTGAAGATGCGCGAGACGCTGGCCTTGCTGCAGCAGCGCGCGCCCTGGCTCGAGGTCGACGGCGAGATGCACGGCGACGCCGCGCTGGACGCCAGCTTCCGCGCCGACCTGATGCCGCGCAGCACCCTGCAGGGCGAGGCCAACCTGCTGGTGTTGCCGAACATCGACGCCGCGAACATCAGCTACAACCTGCTGAAGACCGCAGCCGGCGGCGGCATCGCCATCGGCCCGGTGCTGCTGGGCGCGGCCCGGCCGGCGCACATCCTGACACCGTCGGCCACGGTGCGTCGCATCGTCAACATGACGGCCCTGACGGTGGCCGACGCCAACGCGGCACGTTGAGCGCCGCCACTGGCGCCGCCCCGATGCACCAAGTTTGTGCAACCCGTATCCGGGTGGGCCGGCGCCGGGAAATGCGCGATGTCAAGTCCTTGACAAACGCGTAAGTCCCTGATTCATGTCATGTTTCCAGATTGTGAGCGCCCACTCAAAGGCCCTGCTGACTGCCCAAATTTGAGGCAGCGGCTTGAGTTTCAGGGGCCGTTCCGGTAGCATTCGGTCGTCAGATTTCAGGGTCAACCCGTGGAACCCGTTTGTGAGGCTGGTTGTCAGGCTGGTCCGTCGCCCGAGCTCCGATCCCCGCGTCCGTCCGTTTGGCGCATGGGGGTCAGGGCATCGGCGGTGGTGGGTCTGGTGGCTGCGTTGCTGGCGGGCACGGCGGTGCAAGCCAGGGGTCCGCTGGACCAATCAGGCTCGGTCTCACTGGCGAGCCTGCCCCCCGAAGCGCGCACCACGCACCGCCTCATCCTCGCTGGCGGACCGTTCCCCTACCGCAAGGATGGTACGGTCTTCGGCAACCGCGAACGCCTGCTGCCGCGTGCACAGCGGGGGTTTTACCGGGAGTACACCGTGCCGACGCCGGGGTCACGCGACCGCGGCGCCCGGCGCATCGTGTGCGGGGGTGAGCGGCCCACGGCCCCTGAAGCCTGTTTTTACACCGCCGACCACTACGCCAGCTTCAAGCTGATTGCGCAGTGACAGGCGGCTTGATCCGGAACCGACCACTTTGAGAGCCAGGAGGAACGTGACCATGCTGCTGCAGACCGTCCGTCCCAATATCGTGCAGGCCATCCGCGCCTACCGTGTCGAAGACCTGATGGCCGCCGCCGAGGGCGCTGGCCAGCATTTCCTGTATGCCAACCTCACCGAGGCGCAGTCGAAGCAGGACGTGCTCGACAAGATCGCCGAGTCGTTTCTCTTCCCGGCGCATTTCGGCAAGAACCTCGACGCCTTGTTCGACTGCATGACCGACCTGGTGCACCGCGCCGGCAGCCAACCCGGGTTCGTGGTGGTGCTGGAGCAGTTGCCCGACAACGCCCGCTTCGACCGCGAGGCGCGCGAGCAGCTGCTCGACGTCTTCCGCGATGCGGCCGATTTCTGGGGCGAGCGGCGTATTCCGTTCCGCTGCTTCTATTCGTTCGCCGTGGCCCGCGCCAATGAGTCCAGCGCCTGGGAACGGGTGAACGAGGCAGCGCAAGAGCCCGCCAAGCCGGCCCCCAAGGCCCCGCCGAAGAACGGCGCCAACCCCAACTTCGGCATGAACATGCCGATGATGAGCAGCGCCTTCGACACGGCCATGTGGCTCAACGCAGCCTGAAACCGGCCCCAGCGCACCCATCAAGCGGCCTGCGGGCCGCTTTTTCATGGCCGCAGCGGCCGGCAGCGCTGTGCGTTCAGGCCGAAACCGCCTGCGCCAGCGCCACGTACTCGGCCACCGGCACTTCCTCGGCGCGGCGCTGGGTGTCGAACGTGCCGGCAAAGCCTTGCTCGTCGAGCCAGCGGCCCAGGGTGTGGCGCAGCAGCTTGCGGCGCTGCGAGAAGGCCACCGTCACCAGCGCCGACAGGCGGGCTTCGTCCAACTGCGGCGGCGTGGCCAGCGGCAGCATGCGCACGATGGCCGATGTCACCCGCGGCGGGGGGTCGAAGGCCTCGGGCGGCACGTCGAACAGCGCGTCGATGCGGTAGCGCCACTGCAGCATCACGCTCAGCCGCCCGTAGTCCTTGCCGCCAGGGCTGGCGGCCATGCGGTCGACCACCTCCTTCTGCAGCATGAACACCTGGTCGACCACCCGGGGCGCCACCGGCAGCAGATGGAACAGGATGGGCGTGGAGATGTTGTAGGGCAGGTTGCCCACCACCCGCAGCGGCGCGCCGGCGGCGTCGGCCAGCGCCGTGAAGTCGACCTGCAGCACGTCGGCCTCGACCACGGTGACGCCCGGGCGCTGGCGCCAGCGGGCGGCCAGGTCGCGGTCGAGTTCGATGACGGTGAGCGCGCCACAGCGTTCCAGCAGCGGCTGGGTCATGGCGCCCAGGCCGGGTCCGATCTCCACCAGCGGCTGGCCGGGCCGCGGTGCAATGGCCCGCACGATCTGGTCGATCACCACCGCGTCGACCAGGAAGTGCTGGCCGAAGCGCTTGCGGGCCGTGTGCTGGCTCAAACCGGCGGCTCGCGCAGCTCGATGTAGGCGCGCAGGCGCAGCTCTTTCGCCCACTCCTGGTAGGTGGCGTCGAACTTGGCCTCACGCAGGCGGTTGCGGGCCTGCTCGCGCACCTCCTTCGGGTCGAGCGTGGCGCTGCGCCGCTCCACCACCTGGATCAGGTGCACGCCGAAGCGTGATCCCACCGGCGGCGAGATGCCGCCCAGCGGCAGGCGGTTCATTGCCTCTTCGAACTCAGGCACGAAGTTGCCGGGCGAAGCCCAGCCCAGGTCACCGCCGCCGGCGGCGCTGCCGTCTTCGGACACCTCGCGCGCCACGTCCTCGAACCGACGCTCGCCGCGTTCGATCTGGGCGCGCAGGGTCTCGAGCCGGCGGCCCACCTGGGCGGCCTGGGTGGCGTCGGTGGCACGCATCAGGATGTGGCGGGCGCGGGTCTGGGTGACCTTGTACGGGTCGTCGGACAGGCGGTCCAGCACCTTCAGGATGTGGAAGCCTGCCGCGCTGCGCACCGGCTGCGCCGTGACATCCCCCACGGCCAGGCCGCGCACCGCCGTGACAAACAGGTCGGGCAGACGGTCGGCCGGCCGCATGCCCAGTTCACCACCGGCTTCGCGGTTGGCGTCTTCGCTGAGCTCGCGCGCCACCTTGGAGAAGTCTTCACCGGCGCGCACCCGGGCCAGGGCCTGCTCGGCACGCGCCTGGCGCTGGGCCACCACGTCGGCTGCGGCGCCTTCGGGCACGGTGACGAGGATCTGCGCCAGGTTCAGCTGCGCCCCGGTGGCGGCCTGGGCCACGCGCTCTTCCAGGGCGCGGTCGATGTCGGCGTCGGTGATGCGGATGCGCTGGTTCACCTCACGCTCACGCACGCGCTCGACCATGATCTGGTCGCGCAGGTTGCTGCGAAAGCGCGGCACGTCCATGCCGTCGGCGCGCAGGCGGTCGCGCAGCTGCGCGATGGTGAGCTGGTTCTGCGCGGCGATGTTGGCAATGGCGCGGTCGATGTCGCCTTCGTCCACCCGCTGGCCGCTGTCGCGCGCATGGGTGATCTGCACCCGCTCGTCGATCAGCGCGTCGAGCACCTGCTGGCGCAGCGCGGCCGCGTCGGGCAGGCGCGCGCCCTCGCGCTGGGCATCGGCCTGGATGCGGTCGAGCCGTTGCTGCAGTTCGACCGAGGTGACGAGCTCGGTGTTGACCACCGCCACGATGAAGTCGCCGGTGCGGCTGGCGACCCGGCCCGTCTGCGCCAGCGCGCTGGTGCACACCAGCGCCGTGGCCAGCGTGACCGCCAGGGCGCGCGCCAGGGTGCGTTGACCGAATGGGTGTGGGATGTGGGTCATGGCTCGGATGGGGAGAACGGGGTGCCGCGCGGCTCGCGCAGCAGCCGGTAACCGGGAACATTGTCCTTCAAGGCCTGCAGCGGGTTGGAACCCAGGCGCGACAGGCCGACCAGCTCCAGCTGCAGCATCAGCCGGGTGGTGGCCTCGGCCCGGCCGGTGGACAACCGCTCGGACACGACGCGGGCGATCCAGCAGCCGGTGTCGTACTCGGCGCCGATCAGCGAATCGGTCATGCGGCTGTCCCGCAGGCTGTAGTTCAGCCGGCCCACGGCATACAGCGTGCCGCCGCAGCCACCGGCCGCGCCCACCGGCGTGGCCTTGCCGCGCCACAGCGGCCATTGCCAGCCCAGTTCCACCTGCTCGGACAGGCCACGCGCCAGCCGGTAGCCGGCCGACAGGGTGCGGAACGGCCCGGGCTGGAAGCGCACGCCCAGGATGGAACGCACCACACGCTGGCTGTCGGGGTTGTATTGCAGCGCGGCGTCGAGGTTCCAGGGGTTGAAAACCGACGTGCCGCCCTCGACCAGCACGTCGGAAAACCGCTGGGTCAGCACATCGCCCGACAGCACCACCCGCTGGTCGCGCAGGCGGATGCGCTGCGCCAGCCCCAGGCGCAGGGTCTCGGCGCCGGTGGTGGCGTCGACCAGCCGGGTGGTGACGCCGGCGGTGATCTGGTGCGCGTCGCTGACCCGGTCGATGCCGGAGAAGGCGTTCTCGGCGTAGATCGACACCGCGTTGAAGTCGCGCTCGGCCGCATCGAAGTTGGGCAGGCCGGCCTGGTCGCGGAACGGCGTGTTCACGTAGAGCAGGCGCGGCTCCAGCGTCTGGCGCTGGGCGCGGCCGAACCAGGCGCTGTCGCGCTCGAACACCATGCCGGCATCGACGCTGGTGGTGGGGATCACGCGTGATTGCCGCTGGCGTGCCTGGCCCGGGCTGTCAAAGCTGTAGCTGGCGGCGTTGAGGGTGAGCCGCGGCGTGAGCCAGGCGCCCGGCCAGCTGAACGGCCGGCTGATCTGGCCCAGCGCGTGCCAGCGCCAGCCGGTGGGCGCGGTGGGGTCGGCCGTGCCGCTGGTGCGGGTGAAGTGGTTGACCTCGGTTTCGATTGCCGCGCGCAGGCCGGCGGGCAGCACCGGCGCCAGCCGCAGGCCCAGCTGCGGGCTGCGCTGGTAGGGCGCCACGATCAGGTCGGTGCCGGTGCCGGTCTGCAGCACCTGCCAGTGCTGCACCCGCGCATAGGCCTGCAGCGGCCCCAGCGCGGTGGGCAGTTCGCGCTGCAGCTGCAGGTCCTGCCCGAGCAGGCGGGGCGAGGTGCCGGGCACGATCTGCGGAAAGTCCTTCCAGTAGCTGTCGTCCGACACCCGCAGCACCTTGGCGCGGTAGCGGGTGGACCGGCCCAGCCAGCCTTCGTTGTCGACCTCCCAGGCGAAGCGGGTGCTGCTGATGGTGCGGTCGTCGGGCAGCAGGTGCAGGCGCAGCCGGCCGTTGTGGCGCGGCTCCAGGTAGCGGAACTCGCTGTCCAGCGCCAGGCCGCGGCGGGTGAGCACGGTGGGGGTGAAGGTGGCGTCGCGGTTGGGCGCGATGTTCCAGTAGTAGGGCACGCCCAGCTCGAAGCCGCTGCGGCTGTCCAGGCCCACGGTGGGCGGCAGCCAGCCGCTCTTGCGGTCATCGGTCAGCGGGAAGCTCAGCACCGGCAGGCCCAGGATGGGCACGCCCAGGAACTGCAGCACCGCGCCTTCGGCCACGCCTTCGTTGGCCTCGAAGTCGAGCTTGACGCGGTCGGTGCGCAGCAGCCAGTCGGGCTCGCTGCCACCGTCGCGCGGGCAGCTGCTGTAGATGGCGTTGTAGGCGCGCGAACGCTCGCTGTCCAGGAAGTCGATGCGGTCGGCCCGGCCGCCGGCGCCCACCCGGTCGAACTGGAACTCAGGCTGCAGGAAGAAACCCTCGAAGCGCTGCACCTGCAGCTGCAGCTCGGTGCCGCGGTAGCGCACGCCGTCGCGGCCGATGAACACCTGGCCCTTGGCCTGCGCGGTGTCGCTGGCGCTGTCGTAGCGCAGGCGGTCGGCCTTGATCAGCACGCCGGCGCGGCGGAATTCCACCCTGCCTTCGGCCACGGCGTCGAGATCGGGCCGCACCTTCACATCGTCGGCCAGCAGGATCATCGGCCGCCGGCTGTCGGCCTGGTTGCCGGTGACCGGCGCCAGCGAGGTGCTGGGCTGCAGCGGCGCGGGGTCGGCCGCCAGGGCGGCGCCCTGGCACAGCAGCGCCGCGGCCAGCGGGATCAAGGCACGGCGGCAGACACAACGGCGGGCAGCAGGAAGGGCGGCGCGGGCAGGGTGCACGACAAGGGCAGAAAGGCTGGACGACCGGCCGGCTGGCGCCGCCATGGCACCGGCGCCTGGCAAGGCGGCAGGCCGGCGGTTCGTAGAATCCCGGGATTATGTCGTCTGCCCCGCAGGATCCAGCGCCTTCCCAGCCGCCCGCCGCCCCCTTGGTGGCCTGGCCCGACGCCCAGCGCGAGGCGGCGTTCTGGCGCTGGTTCCAGCCGCTGGCCGCGCAGTACGGGCTGCGCACCGACACCCTGGCGCCCGCATCGGCCGACGCCAGCTTCCGCCGCTACCTGCGGGTGCAGGCGGCCGATGGCGGCAGCCGCATCGTGATGGACGCGCCGCCGCCGCAGGAAGACGTGCGGCCGTTCATCGACATCGCCAGGCGCATCGCCGCCGCCGGCCTGCATGCACCGGCGGTGCTGGCCAGCGACGCCGGGCTGGGCTTCGTGCTGCTGACCGACCTGGGAAGTCAGCTGTACCTGCCGGCGGTGCAGGCGGCCGCGCCGGCCGAGGCCGACCGCCTGATGCGCGAGGCCGTGACGGCCCTGGTGCACTGGCAGCGCCACATGGACGGCAGCGGCCTGCCGGCCTACGACGATGCCCTGCTGCGGCGTGAGCTGGCGCTGTTCCCCGACTGGTGCGTGCAGCGTGAGCACGGCATCACCTGGACCGCCACCCAGCAGGCCACCTGGGACAAGCTCTGCAACATCCTGGTGGCCAGCGCCCTGGACCAGCCGACCGTGGTGGTGCACCGCGACTGGATGCCGCGCAACCTGATGATGGCCGGCGAACGCCGGGCCGCCCCAAGTTCGCTGCGCCCCCTCGGGGGGCAGGCCGAGCGCAGCGCGGCCGTGGGGGCAACCATCTTCAATCCGGGCATCCTGGACTTCCAGGACGCGGTGGTCGGGCCGGTCACCTACGACATCGCCTCGCTGCTGCGCGACGCCTTCCACAGCTGGGACGAAGCGCAGGAGATCGACTGGGCCGCCCGCTGGTGGCAGCAGGCGCGGGATGCCGGGCTGCTGGGCGAGCATGCGATGGCCAGCGATTTCGGCGAATGCTGGCGCGCGCTGGAATGGATGGGCCTGCAGCGTCACCTGAAGGTGCTGGGCATCTTCTGCAGGCTGAAGCACCGCGACGGCAAGCCGACTTATGCGGCCGACCTGCCGCGCTTCTTTGCCTATGCCACCAAGGTGGCGCTGCGCTACCGCGAGCTCAAGCCGCTGATCGGCCTGATCGAGCCGATGACCGGCGCGCTGACGACCACCGCGTTCTCACTGCGCTGACGCACCGGGCGGCGGTGGCGCCGGCCAGGGCCGGGTCTCGCAGCCGGCGGCGATCAGCCAGGGGTCCTTGTCCTCGCCGCCGAACAGGTCGATCAGGAAATCGAGAAACACCCGGGTGCGTGCTGGCAGGTGCTTGCGGCTGGGCATGGCCGCCCAGATGGTGATGGAGAACAGGCGCCAGGCCGGCAGCACGCGCTCGAGGGCGTGCTCGAGCAGCGCGTCTTCCAGCACGAACGACGGCAGGCCGGCGATGCCCAGGCCATGCAGCGCACCGGCATAGGTGGTGTCGATGTGGGTGGACGACAGCACCGACCGGGTGGGCACCAGGGTGACCGATTCGGCCGGCGCGTCGTCGGGCCCGCTGCCGCCCGCCAGGAAGGTGATGCCGCGCTGCAGGTCGCTGATCGGCGGCAGCAGGGTGTCGTGGTCGACCAGGTCGTTCGGGTGGCTGGGGCGGCCACGCACGTCCAGGTACTCGGGCGAGGCGCACATCACCACCTCGGTGCGGGCCAGGCGGCGGGCGATGAAGTCGCCTTCCAGCGGCCGGCGTGTGGCCACGATGGTCAAGTCGAAGCTGTCGTCCATGGTCTCCACCGGGCCGGGGGAGTGCAGCTCGACCGTCACCTGCGGGTACTGGCGGCGGAAGCTGCCCAGGTTCTTGACCACCTGGTGCACCGCCAGCGCCGGCGGCAGCAGCACCCGCAGGTGGCCACGCGGCTCGCCCACGGCATTGGCCACCCGCACGGCCGCCTCGTCCACATCCGCCAGGATCTGGCGTGCACGCTGCAAGTAGTCGTCACCTGCCTCGGTGAAGCTCAGGCGCCGGGTGGTGCGGTTCATCAGCCGGGCGCCCAGGTGCTCTTCCAGCTCGGCGATGACGCGGGTGACCACGGCCGGTGCCATGTCCAGCACCCGCGCCGCACCGGCAAAGCTGCCTTCGTCGGCCACCTTGGCCAGCACCCGCATTGCACGCAAGTGATCCATGCTGGATTATGGATTACAAAGTTGTAATCTTTCTGTTTTAAGTTAATTTTGAGTTTATTGTTGCTTCATTAGGAATGAAGCATTGCCGGATTGCTGGTTTTTCCCATTCGGGTTGATCCCTACAGTTCACCCCATCGATGAGCCGGAGCACACCAAGCGACTCACCGAGACCGGACCGGACAGCAGCCTGACAGGCCAGCCACCGCCCCCGGTTTTCGTCAACGCAACCACTGGAAATCATCATGACCACGACCCGCCAAGTTCTCGCCATCGCCGCCGTTGCCGCTGCCTCGCTGTTCAGCGCCGGCGCTGCCCTGGCCCAGGAAGCCACCCCCGACACCTGGCTGCAGGTGCAGAGCACCAAGAGCCGCGCCGACGTGGGCGCCGAGCTGTTTGCCGCCCGCCAGGCCGGCCTGACCAAGGCCTGGTCGGCCGGCTACATGGAGCCGGTGCGCAACAGCGCGCTGCGTGCCGAGGTGCGTGCCAACACGCTGCAGGCCATCGCCAGCGGCGAGGTGCGCGCCATCAACGCCGAGGTGTACAGCGGCGTGCCGGCCAGCGCCCTGCGCCTGTCGCAAACCAACCGCTGAAGCAGCGGCCCGGCTGCATCCAATCGCCGGCCGGGCCCGTATGAACAGACCAGGGACCTGCAGCGCACACCACCGCCCACACGGCCCCGCACTGCAGGCTTCCATCCAACCCCGACCCACTTCTGGAGATCACCATGACCCACACCCGCCAACTGCTTGCCACCGCCACCCTGGCCGCGTCTGCCCTGTTCAGCGCCGGCGCCTTCGCACAGGAAGCCACCCCCGACACCTGGACCGCCGTGCACAGCAGCCAGACCCGCGCCGCCGTGGTGGCCGACCTGGCCGCTGCCCGCAGCGCCAGCCCCATGCACACCGAAGGCTACATCGAGCCGCTGCGCGCCAGCACGGTGCAGCGCGCCGATGTGCGCCAGCAGACGCTGCAGGCCATCCGCAGCGGTGAGGTGAAGGCGATCAACGCCGAAGTGGCTGCGATGCCGGTGTCGCGCAGCGCCGGCTGACCCAGCCGCCCCGCCTCGCCCGGCCCGGCGCTCAGCCCCGGCCGCCGGCAGGCGCCACAACGCCAACGGGCCCTGCGGGGCCCGTTGTGCTGTGTGCCGCGCGTTGGTTCAGGGGTGCGCGGCGATCACCTGCGCCACCGCCGCGGTGAGCTTCTGCGCGTAGGGCACATGCAGGAACTCGTTCGGCCCGTGGGCATTGCTCTTCGGGCCCAGCACGCCGCAGACCATCATCTGCGCCTGCGGGAAGCCCTGCTGCAGCATGCTCATCAGCGGGATGGTGCCGCCCTGGCCGATGTAGGCCACCGGCGCGCCGAACTGCGCGCGCGACGCGGTGTCGAGTGCCGATGCGAGCCAGGGCGCCAGGCCGGGCGCGTTCCAGCCGTTGGCGCCCAGCGCGCCGGCGCGGCCGTCGGGGTGGAAGGTGACCTTGGCGTTGTAGGGCGCGTTGTCTTCCAGCAGGGCCTTCAACTTGACCGAGGCCTCGTTGCCATCGACCAAGGGCGGCAGCCGCAGGCTGAGCTTGAACGATGTGTGCGGGCGCAGCACATTGCCGGCGCTCTTCATGTCGGGGAAGCCGTCGACCCCGGTGACCGACAGCGCGGGCCGCCAGTGGCGATTCAGCAAGGCCTCGGCCGGATCGGTGGTGGTGGGCAGGGTGGCGGTGCCGTCGGCGCCGCAGGCCCAGGGGAAGGTCTTCCAGGCCTGGTCGCCCAGGATCTTGGCGGCGTCCTGCACCTGGGCGACGCGGTCGGCCGGGATCGGGCAGTGGAAGA
>JAGOBT010000460.1 GCA_017999135.1 Burkholderiaceae bacterium | reverse complement strand
GCTGGGTGCTGTGCCATGACGCCGGCACCGCCCAGGTGGTGCAGGCCATCAAGCGGTCGCTGGAAGAAGAGGGCATGGGCGACCTGGGCGTGCGGGTGACGGGCGATGCCGTGGATGACGCCGACGTGGCGCGGCCCGTGCCCATGCGCCGCCGGCCGGCCCTGCGCGACCTGCGCCTGTTCCTGCCGCGTGTGTGCTGGGTGCAGCCTGGCCAGCCGCGCCGCGAGCTGGACTATGAAGCCGATGTGCTGGCGCACCTGCCCTGGGACCAGGTGCAGCCAGATCGCCTGGTGCGCGATTGGGCGCCAGGCCAGGCCGCAGTGGCAGGGGCTGACGCGTTCGACATCGACCTGTCCATCCTGGCGCGTGCCGAGGTGGCGGCGGCGCCGGCAGGACCTGCCGCTTCGGCCAGCCTGGACCGGGCCTGGCTGGTGCGCGCCGTGCTGGACCTGGCGCCCAACCCCTGGTGGGTGTGGGCCTGGGTGGACGCGGTGGTGGCCCAGCAGCTGCAGGCGGGCGTGGCGTTGTCGGCCCTGGCGGCGTCACAGGCCAGCCTGGCCGAGGCCCTGCGTGCCGGCCTGGAGCGTGAGCGTGACCGGCTGGCCCAGACCGTGTTCAACGACCTGCTGGCCCAAGGCCGGATTGAATTCACCCTGCGTGCCGACGCGGCCGACTACGAGCTGCCGCAGGCCGCTGAAGCGCTGCTGGCGGGCACACCGGCACTGATGCAGCGCAGCGATGCCCGCCCCATGGACAAGAGCCTGCTGGAACCCTGCCTGCGCATGTCCGACACCAATGAATTCGAGGTGGCGGTGGCGGGTTATCTGGACCAGCAGGCCGCCTTGCGCTGGTGGCACCGCAACGTGGCGCGCAGCCAGTACGGTCTGCAGGGCTGGCGGCGCCACCGCGTGTACCCTGACTTCGTGTTTGCGCTGACCCACACCGACGGGGCGCAACGCATGGTGCTGCTGGAGACCAAAGGCCTGCAGCTGGCGGGCTCCATCGACACCGACTACAAGCGCGCCTTGCTCCACCGTTTGACCCAGGCCTTTGCCGACGCCCGGCTGCAGTCGGCTGGGCAGATGGCGCTGGTGGCCGACGGCCAGGTGGCGCTGCAATGCGACCTGGTCTTTGAGCAGGCCTGGCAAGGCCAGCTGGACCACCGGTACTTTGCTGCCGCTGGGCCAGAACCGGTCGGCCATTGAGCCATGGCTGATTCCCTGAACCCCGCCCAGCTGGAGGCGGTGCACCACCTGTCCGGCCCCTGCCTGGTGCTGGCCGGCGCCGGGTCGGGCAAGACACGCGTCATCACCCACAAGATCGCCCGGCTGTTGCAGGCCGGCCTGGCGCCGAAGGAGATCGCCGCCATCACCTTCACCAACAAGGCGGCACAGGAGATGCGCGAGCGCAGCAAGGCCCTGGTGGGCCCGCGCGCCGCCAAAGACCTGGTGGTGGCCACCTTCCACAGCCTGGGCGTGCGCATCCTGCGCAGCGATGGCACCAAGGTGGGCCTGAAGGAGCAGTTCAGCATCCTGGACGCCGACGACGTGATGGGCGTGCTGCGCGACGCCGGCGGCGCCACCGACAACAAGCTGGCGCGCAGCTGGCAGTGGACCATCAGCCTGTGGAAGAACATGGGCCACGACAGCGCCAGCGCCGCCACCATCGCCAAGGACGCCGACGAGCAGGTGGCCGCCCGGGTGATGAAGCTGTATGAGGAGCGCCTGGCCGCCTACCAGGCGGTGGACTTCGACGACCTGATCGGCCTGCCGCTGAAGCTGCTGCAACGGGATGTGGAGGCGCGCACCAAGTGGCAGGCCATGTTCGGCCATGTGCTGGTGGATGAATACCAGGACACCAACTCGGTGCAGTACGAGCTGCTGAAGATGCTGGTGTCGGGCGACGACCCGCGCCGGCGTGGCCTGTTCACCGCCGTGGGCGACGACGACCAGAGCATCTACGGCTGGCGCGGCGCCACCATCGACAACCTGCGCCGCCTGCCGCAAGACTGGCCCACGCTGAAGGTGATCCCGCTGGAGCAGAACTACCGCTCCACCGGGCACATCCTGCGGGCGGCCAACAACGTGATCGCCGCCAACCCCAAGCTGTTCGAGAAGAAGCTGTGGAGCGCCCTGGGCGACGGCGACCCGGTGCGCCTGGTCGAATGCGACGGCGAGGAGCATGAGGCCGAGCGTGCGGTGGCCTTCATCCAGAGCCTGCGCGCCCAGGGCGGGGCGATTGCCGACGAGCGCGGCAGCGGGCAGACGAAGTTCGGCGACTTTGCGGTGCTGTACCGCGCCAACCACCAGGCGCGGGTGTTCGAGCAGAAACTGCGTGCCGCGCAGATCCCGTACAAGGTGAGCGGCGGGCAGAGCTTCTTCGACCGCGCCGAGATCAAGGACCTGTGCGCCTGGCTGCGCCTGCTGGTCAACCAGGACGACGACCCGGCCTTTCTGCGCGCGGTGACCACGCCCAAGCGCGGCATCGGCCATGCCACGCTGGGCAAGCTGGGCGAGTTCTCGGGCAAGTGGAAGAGCAGCTTGTTCGAGGCGCTGTTCTCGCAGAGCCTGGCCGCGCAGCTGGGCGCCAAGGCCATCGGCAGCCTGCATGAGTTCGGCCGCTACATCAACGACCTGCAGCACCGCGCCGCCCACACCCAGGGCGCCGAAGACGCCAAGGCCCTGCTGCTGGACTGGGTGAAGACCATCGGCTACGAGCAGCACCTGTACGACAGCGAAGACAGCGAGAAGCTGGCCGCCAGCCGCTGGACCAACGTGCTCGACTTCATCGACTGGATCAGCCGCCGCTGCGGTGGTGAACTGCGCAACGAAGGCGGCACGTTCGAGAGCGAGAAGCAGACGGTGCTGCGGGTGGCGCAGACCATCAGCGTGATCATCAGCCTGGCCGAGCGCGGCGACGACGCCGATGTGGTCACCCTGTCCACGCTGCACGCCAGCAAGGGCCTGGAATGGCCGCATGTGTGGCTGGCCGGCATCAACGAAGGCCTGCTGCCCTTCAAGAGCGACGCCGAGGACATGACCCCGCAGCGGCTGGAAGAAGAGCGCCGGCTGATGTACGTGGGCATCACCCGCGCCCGCACCACGCTGGCGGTGAGCACACTGCGCCGCCGCAAGAAGGGCCGCGACACGGTGCAGGGCGTGCCCAGCCGCTTCATCGCCGAGATGAAGCTGGGCGAGGGCGGCGCCAAGGAAGACCCGCGTGAGCGGTTGAAGAAGCTGCGCGCGCAGCTGTCGGCCAAGGTGGACGCCGCGCCTCCGCAGGCGGGATGACATCCCCCTGAAACCTCGGGGGGCCGGGGCACCGCCGTGGAACGGTGGTGGAACGCCTGGCTCGCCAGACTGGCCGCTTCCAACCAGGAGGTGAGCCATGAATGACAAACACAGATGCAGCCGCGTGCTGCGGTGGTGGGGTGCCGTGCTGCTGTGCCTGGCGGCGTTGCCGCCGGCGACGGCCAGCCTGCTGATCGAGCGCACCGCCGTCGAGGCCTGGACCGAGCTGTTCGAGCCTGTCCAGTTGCGGTCCCCGCGC
>JAGOBT010000459.1 GCA_017999135.1 Burkholderiaceae bacterium | reverse complement strand
GTGCGCGCCGGTGTCGAGCAGGCCGACCACCGTGCCCAGGGCTTCGCCCTGGCGGTTGACCACGGCCAGGCCGATCAGGTCGATCCAGTAGAACTCGCCGTCGCTGGCGGTGGGGAAGCTGCTGCGCGCGATGAAGATGCGCGCGCCCTTCATCGCCTCGGCGGCGTTGCGGTCGGGCAGCTCTTGCGCGGTGGCCACCACGGCGTCGCCCTGCTCCTTGCTGTGCGTGATGCGCAGCACCGGCGGGTAGGCCGACGCTGCCGCCTTGGGCGCGGCCAGCGGTGTCTCGGGCGGGCGGATGAACCAGCGGCGTGACGAGAACAACGCCTGCGGGTCCTTGCTGAACGGCATCACGCGGATGCCGCCCTTGATGCCCCACGCGCCGAGCACGCGGCCGACTTCGATCGCGTCGTCGGGAAACGGAGGGTCATCCAACCCGCCGGGCGCGGACAGCGTCATGGCGACGTGGCGCGTCGGGCGGGGTCAGCCAGCCGCCAGATCAGGCAGCGGCGGGGGCGGCCGGGGCCACCTGGGCCTTGGCGGCGTCAGACACCAGGCGCTTGACGGTGGGTGACATCTGGGCGCCCACGCCGGTCCAGTAGGTGACGCGGTCGAGCGCCACACGCAGCGGCTGCTCGGCACCGGCGGCCATCGGGTTGTAGAACCCCAGGCGCTCGAGGTAGCGGCCGTCACGGCGCTCGCGCGAGTCGGCGACGACGATGTTGTAGAACGGGCGCTTCTTGGCGCCGCCGCGGGCAAGTCGAATGACGACCATGTGGATCTTCCGAAAAATTCTGGGCGACAGGCCGGCCAAGGAGACACGCGAGGCTGATCTGTCAGATCACCGCTTCGGCAACCCGGGTGGACCAGGTGCTGGTGGCGGCACAGGATCGGCGCCGTAGATACGCAGGCGCAGCCACACATGCTGCCGCACCCACCGTCGCCGAAAACCGCGCATTATAAACTGAGCATTGCCGCGCCCTGCGGCTGAAATTAGCCGACATGACCGCACCCGCCCTGCTCATCCGCCCCAGCACCCTGGCCGACCTGCCCGCCATCACCGCCATCTATGCCCAGGCCGTGCTGCACGGCACCGGCACCTTCGAACTCGACCCGCCCGACCTGGCCGAGATGTCGCGCCGGCGCGACGACGTGCTGTCCAAGGGCCTGCCCTGGCTGGTGGCGCAGGAGCGCGGCGACCCCGCCGCACCGGTGCTGGGCTATGCCTATGCCAACCACTTCCGCCCCCGCAAGGCCTACCGCTTCTGCCTGGAAGACTCGATCTACCTGCACCCCGAGGCCCGCGGCCGCGGCGTGGGCAAGCTGCTGCTGGCCGAACTGGTGGCCCGCTGCCAGGCGGCCGGCGCACGGCAGATGCTGGCGGTGATCGGCGACGCCGCCAACGCCGGCTCGATCGGCGTGCACGCGGCGCTGGGCTTCACCCACACCGGCGTGCTCAAGGCCAGCGGCTGGAAGTTCGACCGCTGGCTGGACGTGGTGCTGATGCAGCGCAGCCTGGGCACCGGCGACACCACACCGGGCACCGACTGATGGCCGACACCCTGACCTCCGACACCAAGGCACCCAAGTCCAAGAGCCTGGCCACCTGGCTGGCGCTGCTGGGCGGGCTGCTGGGCGCGCACCGCTTCTACCTGCACGGCTGGCGCGACCCGCTGGCCTGGCTGCATCCGGTGCTGTCGATGGTGGGCCTGGCGGGCGTGATCCGCATGCGCAACCTGGGGCAGGACGACCATGCCGCGTGGCTGCTCATCCCGCTGTTCGGGGCGATGGTGGTGGTGGCCATGCTGTCGACCATCGTGCTGGGCCTGACCACCGACGAGCGCTGGGCCGAGCGCCGCGGCCAGCCGCTGAAGGCCACCCGCTGGGCGCCGGTGATCGCGGTGGTGATCGCGATGCTGCTGGGCGGCGCGGCGCTGATGGGCACGCTGGCGTTCTCGGGGCAGATGTTCTTCGAGTACCAAAAACTCACTTAGCCCACCCTCTACGGCCTGCGGCCGCCCCCCCGAGGGGGCAACGCCGGCGGCCCGGCAGAGCCGGTTCCACGGCGTTCGCTTGACTCAGGCGCACACTTGGCTTTGCCACAAGCGTCAACGGGCCCCACCATGCAGATCCAGTTCCTCGGCGCCGCCGATGCCGTCACCGGTTCCCGCCACCTCGTCACGCTGGGCGACCAGCGCATCCTGCTCGACTGCGGCCTGTTCCAGGGCTGGAAGGTGCTGCGCGAGCGCAACTGGGCGCCGCTGGGCGTGGCCCCGCACACCATCGACGCGGTGGTGCTCAGCCACGCCCACCTGGACCACAGCGGCTGGCTGCCCGGCCTGGTGAAGGCGGGCTTTCGCGGGCCGATCTACGCCAGCCCGGCCACCTGCGATCTGGCCCAGGTGCTGCTGCTTGACAGCGCCCACTTGCAGGAAGAAGACGCCCGCCGCGCCAACCGGCAGGGCTTCTCGCGCCATGCCAAGGCGCTGCCGCTCTACACCAAGGCCGACGCCAAGCGGGCCATCGCCAAGCTGGTGCCGCTGGCGCCGGGCCGGGTGCGCCGGGTGGGTGACGTGGACGTGGCCCTCACGCCGGTCGGCCACCTGCTGGGCGCCTGCGCCGTGACGCTGCGGCGCGGCCGCGAATCCCTGGGCTTCTCGGGCGACCTGGGCCGCAGCGGCGACATCCTGATGCCGCCGCCGCAGCCGCTGGGCGCGGTGGACGTGCTGCTGGTCGAATCCACCTACGGCAACCGGCTGCACCCCACCGACGACGACACGCCGCAGCGGCTGGCGCAGATCGTGCGCGACACGGTGGCGCGCGGCGGCAGCGTGCTGCTGCCCACCTTCGCCGTCGGCCGGGCACAGGCACTGCTGGCCGTGCTGCAGCGCCTGAAGCGCGCCGGCGAGATCCCGGCGCACCTGCCGATCTTCCTGGACAGCCCGATGGCCATCGAGGCCACCACGCTCTACACCCGCCACCGCCGCCTGCTGCGCCTGCCGGCGCGCGAGGTGGCGCAGCTGTGCGACGGCGTGCGCATGGTGGCGACGGCGGTGCAATCCCAGCGGCTGGCAGCGGCGCGCATGCCGGCGATCATCCTGTCGGCCAGCGGCATGGCCACCGGCGGGCGGGTGCTGCACCACCTGGCGCACCTGGCGCCCGATGCGCGCCACCACATCGTGTTCGCCGGCTTCCAGGTGGGCGGCAGCCGCGGTGCGCATCTGGTGGCCGGCGCCCCCGAGGTGAAGATCCACGGCGCCATGGTGCCGGTGCGGGCCCAGGTCAGCCAGCTGGAAGGCTTCTCGGGCCATGCCGATGCCGACGGCCTGGTGGCCTGGCTGCGCCAGCTGCCCGCCGCGCCGCGCCAGACCTACGTGGTGCACGGCGAGCCCGATGCCGCCGACACGCTGCGCGCCCGCATCCAGACCGAACTCGGCTGGGCGGTGCGGGTGCCGCAGCACCAACAGACGGTGACGCTGTGATGCCGCGCGCATGACACTGCCCGACAACGGCCTGCTGCTGGGCCTGGCAGTGGCGCTGGGCGGTGGCCTGCT
>JAGOBT010000458.1 GCA_017999135.1 Burkholderiaceae bacterium | reverse complement strand
GGTGGCTGGGCTTCTCGGTCAACGTGGTCACGCTGCTGAGCCTGTCGCTGGTGGTGGGCATCCTGGTGGACGACGCCATCGTCGAGATCGAGAACATCATGCGCCACCTGCGCATGGGCAAGAGCCCCTACCAGGCGGCCATGGAGGCGGCCGACGAGATCGGCCTGGCGGTGATTGCCACCACCTTCACGCTGATCGCGGTGTTCCTGCCCACCGCCTTCATGAGCGGCATCGCCGGCAAGTTCTTCAAGCAGTTCGGCTGGACGGCGGCGCTGGCGGTGTTTGCATCCCTGGTGGTGGCGCGGGTGCTCACGCCGATGATGGCGGCGTATCTGCTGAAGCCCATCGCCGCCGACAAGCGCCATGTGCCCGACGGCCGCATCATGCGCGGCTACCTGGCCAGCGTGGCCTGGTGCCTGAAGCACCGCATCCTCACCGCGCTGGCGGCCGGTGCGTTCTTCGTCGGATCCATCATGCTGGTGCCGCTGCTGCCCACCGGCTTCATCCCGCCCGACGACTTCGGCCAGACCCAGGTCAGCATCGAGCTGCCGCCGGGCAGCACCTTCGACGACACCTTCGCCGCGGCCGAGCAGGCGCGCGCGCTGGTCAGCGCCAACCCGCATGTGCAACGCGTCTACACCGCGGTGGGTGGCGGCATGGCGGGCGTGGACCCGTTTGCCGGCGGTGGCGGCAGCGAGGTGCGCAAGGCCACGCTGACCATCAACCTCACGCCGCGGGCCGACCGCCCGGGCGTGCGCAAGCAGACCATCGAAGGCGAGCTGCGCCAGGCCATGCAGCAGCTGCCCGGCGCGCGGGTGAAGGTCGGCCTGGGCGGGTCGGGCGAGGCCTATGTGCTGGTGCTGTCGGGCGACGACGGCGCCGCGCTGGCCGAGGCCGCCCGCGCGGTGGAACGCGACCTGCGCACCATCCCCGGCCTGGGCAACATCGCCAGCAGCGCCAGCCTGGTGCGGCCCGAGCTGGTGCTGCGGCCCGACCCGGCGCGGGCGGCCGACGCCGGCGTCACCACCGCCGCCATGGCCGACACGCTGCGCATCGCCACCACTGGCGACTACGACAGCAGCCTGCCCAAGCTGAACCTGGCCCAGCGCCAGGTGCCCATCGTGGTGAAGCTGCGCAGCGACGCGCGGGCCGACCTGGCCCTGCTGGGCCAGCTCACCGTGCCCGCCAAGGCCGGCCCGGTGATGCTGTCGAACATCGCCACGCTGGGCCTGGAGAGCGGGCCGGCGCAGATCGACCGCTACGACCGCCAGCGCAACATCAACTTCGACATCGAGTTGAACGGCCAGCCCCTGGGCGACGTGGCCGCCGCAGTGCAGAAGCTGCCCAGCCTTCAGCAGCTGCCCGCCGGCGTGCGCCAGACCACCATCGGCGACGCCGAGGTGATGGAAGAGCTGTTCGCCAGCTTCGGCCTGGCCATGCTGACCGGCGTGCTGTGCATCTACATCGTGCTGGTGCTGCTGTTCAAGGGCTTCATGCAGCCGGTCACCATCCTGGCGGCGCTGCCGTTGAGTCTGGGCGGCGCCTTCGTGGCGCTGCTGGCCACCCACAGCGCCTTCAGCATGCCGTCGCTGATCGGCCTGATCATGCTGATGGGCATCGCCACCAAGAACAGCATCCTGCTGGTCGATTACGCCATCATCGCCCGGCGCGAAGGCATGAACCGGTGGGACGCGCTGATCGACGCCTGCCACAAGCGCGCGCGGCCCATCGTGATGACCACCATCGCCATGGGCGCCGGCATGATGCCCATCGCCCTGGGCTGGGGCGCCGACCCCAGCTTCCGCCAGCCGATGGCGGTGGCGGTCATCGGCGGGCTGATCACCAGCACGGTGCTGAGCCTGCTGGTGATCCCGGTGGTGTTCACCTATGTCGATGATCTGGTGCAGGGGGCCGGCCGCCTGTGGCGCCGGGCCCGGCCTGCGGCTCCGGCGCTGCCGGCTGCGCCACCGGCAGCCTGAGGGTGCCCCCACTGTCACGCTGGCAGCAGGCTGTCACCGGCCTTGTGCCAACATCAACCCAACCCCGGCCCGGCGTGTGCTTGCACCGCTGAGGCCCTTTGACCGTTCTTGCGATTGCGACCGACCATGCGCTCATCCTCCCGACTCCCGCCGGCCCGCGCCGCCGCCTGGCCCCTGGCGTTGACGCTGCTGGCCGCCCTGGCCGCCTGCGGCCCGAAGGCCGACGCGCCCAAGGGGCCGCCGGGCGGCGGCATGCCGCCGGCCACCGTGGGCGTGGTGACGGTGCAGCCGGCGGCGGTGCCGCTGGTGACCGAGCTGCCCGGCCGGCTGGAGGCCTGGCGCGTGGCCCAGGTGCGCGCGCGGGTGCCCGGCATCGTGGCCAAGCGGCTGTTCACCGAGGGCAGCGAGGTCAAGGCCGGCCAGCCGCTCTACCAGCTGGACGACGCGGCCTACCGCGCCAGCCTGGCCAGTGCCGAGGCCGCGGTGGCGCGTGCCGACGCGGCCGTGGCGCAGGCCCAGGCCCAGGTGCAGCGCAACCAGCCGCTGGCCGAGGCCAAGGCCATCAGCGCGCAGGAATGGCTGCAGACCCAGACGACGCTGAAGACGGCCCAGGCCGACGCCGCCACCGCCCGCGCCGCGCTGATGACGGCGCGCATCAACCTCGATTACGCCGCCATCAAGGCGCCGATCAGCGGCCGCATCGGCCGCGCGCTGGTGACCGAAGGCGCGCTGGTGGGCCAGGGTGACGCCACCCAGATGGCGCTGATCCAGCAGACCGGCACGCTGTATGTCAACTTCACCCAGAGCGCGGCCGAAGTGCTGCGCCTGCGCAAGGCCTTCGAGGCCGGCCAGCTGCAGCGCGCGGCCGGCAGCAGCGCGGCCGAGGTGCGGGTGGTGCTGGACGACGGCAGCACCTACCCGCTGCCTGGCAAGCTGCTGTTCAGTGACCCGGCGGTCGATGCCGCCACCGGCCAGGTGAGCCTGCGCGCCGAGCTGCCCAACCCGCAGGGCCTGCTGCTGCCGGGCCTGTTCGTCAAGGTGCGGCTGGTGCAGGCCACCAGCGCCCAGGCCATCAAGCTGCCGCAGCAGGCCGTCACCCGCGGCGCCAAGGGCGACACCGTGCTGGTGGTGGGCGCCGACAACAAGCCCGCACCGCGGCCGGTCACCGTGGCCGGCAGCCAGGGCCCCGACTGGGTCATCACCGGCGGCCTGGCAGCCGGCGACCGGGTGATCGTCGACGGCGTGCAGAAGATGATGCCCGGCGCGCCGGTCAACCCGGTGCCCTGGTCGCCACCGGGCCCGGCGGGCAAGCCGGGGGCAGGTGCATCCGCGCCGGCGGCTGCGGCGCCGGCCTCGGCCGCGTCCATGGCCGCCAGCCGCTGACCGGGGGCACTGCACATGCTCTCGGGTTTCTTCATCGACCGGCCGATCTTTGCCTGGGTCATCGCGTTGTTCATCGCGGTGCTGGGCGCGGCGGCCATCAACAAGCTGCCGGTGGCGCAGTACCCCACGGTGGCGCCGCCGGCCATCGTCATCAATGCCGCCTACCCCGGCGCGTCGGCCAAGGTGCTGGAAGA
>JAGOBT010000457.1 GCA_017999135.1 Burkholderiaceae bacterium | reverse complement strand
GCCACCAGCATCCACACCAACTTCGTCAGCCTTGTGAAGGAGGCCTGACATGGCCCGCTTCGGAATGGTCATCGACACGCGCAAGTGCGTGGGCTGCCAGGACTGTGTCGTGGCCTGCCAGACCGAGAACCAGGTGCCGCAAGGCTACTGCCGCGACTGGATCGCCACCGAGGTGCGCGGCACCTTCCCGTCGCTGACGATGGAGATCCGCAGCGAGCGCTGCAACCACTGCGACAACCCGCCGTGCGTGAGCTGCTGCCCCACCGGCGCCAGCCACGTCGAAGACTTCGGCCACACGGTGCAGGTGACGGCGAACAAGTGCATCGGCTGCAAGGCCTGCATCGCGTCCTGCCCCTACGACGCCCGCTTCGTGCACCCGCAGGGCTACGTCGACAAGTGCACCTTCTGCCTGCACCGTGTGAAGGACGGGAAGGACCCCGCCTGCGTCTCGGTCTGCCCCACGCACTGCATGCACTTCGGCGATCTGGACGACCCCAAGAGCAAGGTGAACCGCCTGCTCGCCACCCGCCAGCACCACACGCTGCTGCCCGAAGCCGGCACCCGGCCGCGCATCTTCTATCTGACCTGAGGAGCCGCTGCGATGCTCGAGTTCAACTCCACACGGCACAACCCGCTGATCGACCCCCACCTGGCGGTCTGGAGCTGGGAGATCCCGCTGTATCTCTTCGTCGGCGGCATCGTCGCCGGCATGATGGTGCTGGGCGGCCTGGCCATGCTGCGCACCGCCAGGGGCGAGGACACCCGCCGGTTCTTCTCGATGCAGGCGCCGCTGCTGGGCTTCGTGCTGATGAACCTGGGCATGCTGGCTTTGCTGCTGGACCTGACACACCGGCTCTACGTCTGGCGCATCTACACGACCTTTCAGGTCGCATCGCCAATGGCCTGGGGCTCCTGGATGCTGCTGGTGGTGTATGGCGTGCTGCTGCTCTCGGCGACGGTGCGGCTCCACGAGGCCTGGCCCTGGTTGGGGCGCAGGTTGGCGCTGGTGCAAAGGGTGTCGGACGCCATCACCGGCGATCCGATCCGCCTGCAGGCGCTGGGCTGGGCCAACCTGGTGCTGGGCGTCGGCCTGGGCATCTACACCGGCATCCTGCTGAACACGATGGTGGCAAGGCCGCTGTGGAACAGCGCCATCCTGGGGCCCTTGTTCCTGGTCTCGGGCCTGTCTGCCGGCGTGGCCGCGCTGCACATCGCCGCCACCCTGCTGCAGGGGCGCAGCGCGCCGCAGGGCATGGTGGGCGGTGCATTCGCTTCGCTGCTGCTGCCCTTGGGGCCGCAGCATCCCGACAAGCCCACTGCGCAGGCCCTGGTGCGCCAGGATCAGGTCTTCCTGGTGGCCGAACTGGTGTTCATCGGTCTGCTGCTGGCCAACCTCCTCACCAGCTCGGCATCGCACGTGGCTGCCGCGTCACTGATCACCACCGGACCCTACGCACTGGCGTTCTGGGTCGGTGTGGTCGGCGTCGGCGTCCTGGTGCCGCTGGCCTGGCAGGCGCTGGAACTGGCGCACAAGGTCCCTCACACGGTCGTGCCGGCGGTGCTCGTGCTGGCCGGCGGCGCGACGCTGCGCTGGGTGATGGTGAACGCCGGCCAGCTCAGCGAAATCTCGGCGACCGCAGGACGGATGCCCTGACGCGGCTGCGGCGCCGCCGCCCTCGAGCGGGCCGTCGATCCTTCAAGAAAGGTATTCCATGAAGTTCCCGACCCGATCCGCCGTCGCTGGCGGCGCGGCGCTGCTGTGCGCCGTCATGAATCCGGCTGGTGCCACCAACGGGATGCTGATGGAGGGCTACGGCCCCATCGCCACTGCGCTGGGCGGCGCCGCACAGGCCATCGACCATGGCACGGCCGCGATGGCGATGAACCCCGCCACGTTGTCGCTGATGCCCACGCGGGCCCGACACGATGCGGCCCTGGGCATGCTCGGCCCCGACGTGAAGAGCGGCGTGCCGGGCAGCGTGTCCGCCAAGTCGAGCGGCACGTCGTACTTCATGCCGGCGCTGGGTTACACGCGCCGCTCGCAGGACGGCTCGGTGGTCTACGGCTTCGGTGTCTTCGCGCAAGGCGGCATGGGCACCGAGTACGGTGCAGACAGCTTCCTGGCGATGGGCTCGGGCGCGCCGGTGCGGTCCGAGCTGGGCGTCGGCAGCCTGCTGTTCCCGGTGGCCTGGCGAGTCAGCCCGACGCTGGCCGTGGGCGCCACGGTCGACTGGATGTGGGCCGGACTCGACCTGCGCATGGCCGCCAGCGGGGCGCAGCTCGGTGCGCTGGTGACCGGTGCTTCCGGCAACCTGGGCGCGGCGCTGCCGGTGCTCGCTGGTGCGCCCTGGGCCCGCGTGGACTTTTCCAACGGCAGCGACTTCACCGGCCGGGCCCGCGCCACCGGCTGGGGCGGCAAGCTGGGCCTGGTGTGGCAGCCGGCGACCGAACTCACCCTGGGCGCGTCGTACCGGTTCAAGTCGTCGCTGAAGGACATGTCCACGCCGGCCGGCGGCGCCTCGATGAGCGCGGCTGGCGGCTTCGGCGACGTCGGCCGCATGACGGTGGTCGACTTCCAGTGGCCGGCCGTCGCCGCCATGGGCCTGGGGTGGCGCTTCCGCCCGGACTGGCTGCTGGCGGCCGACGTGCGCCGCATCGCCTGGGCCGACGTGATGGACAGCTTCCGGATGCGCTACGACAGCGCCGCGATGGGCGGCTCGGTGAGCTTCAGCCTGCCGCAGGCCTGGGACAACCAGACCGTCACGGCGCTGGGCCTGGCGTGGTCGATGAACGATCAACTCACGTTGCGCGCCGGACTCAACGTGGCGGCCAACCCCATCCCCGATGCCCTGGTGAACCCGCTGTTTCCGGCGACGGTGAAGCGGCACTACACCGTGGGGGCGGGTTGGCGCTTCGGCAACGCCAACGAACTGAACGCCTCGCTCACGCATGCACCCACGGCGACGGTCGTCACCGGCGCGGGCCTGGAGGTCTCGCACGGCCAGACCAACGTGCAGCTGATGTACTCGTACCGATTTCATTGACCGGCGGCCTGCCCGCCAAGGAGATTCCATGATCCGCACCACCCCGCTGCTGGCCGGCCTGCTGGCCGTGACCTGGGCCGCCGCGCAGAGCCCGGCGCCGACAGTCGCAAAGATGCCCGCGATGTGCACCGCCTGCCACAAGCTGGAGCCGCAGCAGATTGGCGGCTACTACGAGTCGGCCGCGTTCAAGTCGCAGTCGATGCAGATCGACATCGGCGGCCAGGCGCCGCAAATCCTACGCTTCGACGCCAAGGGCCTGAAGGTCATCGACGACGGCAAGGACAGGCCCGCCGAGTTCCTGCGCGATGCCAAGAAGCGCCACGAGGTCATCGTCGACGTGGTCGAGAAGGACGGAGTGCGCACCGCCACGACCATTCGATTCAAGGGGCCGGTGAAGATCGACCCGAAGAACATCATCGACTACGCCGGGGTGGCGCGCCTGGTCGAAGGCGCGGGCGCCGTGCCCTACACGCTGATCGACTCGCGCCCGCTGCTGCGCTTCCAGGAGGGGGC
>JAGOBT010000036.1 GCA_017999135.1 Burkholderiaceae bacterium | reverse complement strand
CCAGGACCTGCGCGGCCACAGCGCTGTCGAGGAAGGGCCGCTTCACGCCAGCCACCTCCTGGTAGTCCTCATGCCCCTTGCCAGCCACCAGCACCACACCGGTCGGCGCGGCCTGGCGCACCGCCAGGGCGATGGCCGCGGCACGGTCTTCAACCATGGCTGCGGGCTCGGCCTGCAGGCCGGCGCGGATCTGCGCCAGGATGGCCCCCGGGTCTTCATGGCGCGGGTTGTCGCTGGTCAGCACCACGCGGTCGGCCAGGCGTTCGGCGATGGCGCCCATCAGCGGGCGCTTGGTGGCGTCGCGGTTGCCGCCGCAGCCGAACACGCACCACAGCTGGCCGCCGCGGGCGGCGGCCAGCGGGCGCAGCGCGGCCAGGGTCTTGTCCAGCGCGTCAGGCGTGTGGGCATAGTCGACCACCACCTCGGGCTGGCCGGCCGTGGTGGGCACGCGGTCCATGCGGCCGGGTACCGGTGTCAGGCGCGGCACCACCGCAGCGGCTTCGGCCAGCGGCACGCCCAGTGCGCGCAGCGCGCCCAGCACACCCAGCAGGTTGCTGGCGTTGTAGTCGCCGATCAGGCGGCTGCGCACCGGCACGCGGGCATCGCCCTCGGCCAGGGTGAACGACAGGCCATCGGCGGTGTAGCCCAGGTCCAGCGCGCGCAGCCGCGCGGCCTGCCGCACCGACACGGTCCACAGGTCGAGCGCGCCGCCGGCCAGTTCGGCAGCCAGCGCCGCACCCTGCGTGTCGTCGGTGTTGACCACCGCCGCCTGCAGGCCGGGCCAGCTGAACAGCGCCCGCTTGGCGGCCCAGTAGGCGTCCATGCTGCCGTGGTAGTCCAGGTGGTCGCGGGTGAAGTTGGTGAACTGCGCCACCCGCACCGGCGTGCCAGCCAGGCGCTGCTCGACGATGCCGATCGACGACGCCTCGATCGCGCAGGCCGCGTAGCCGCCATCGGCCATGGCGCGGAAGCCGGCGTGCAGCGTCACCGGGTCGGGCGTGGTCAGGCCGGTGTGGGTGATGCTGCCGGCGTCGCCGTCCAGCGGCGGCTGCCCGATGCCCAAGGTGCCCACCACGCCGCAGCGCCGGCCCAGCGCCGTCAGCGCCTGCGCCGTCCACCAGGCGGTGCTGCTCTTGCCGTTGGTGCCGGTGGCGGCGATCACCTGCAGCGCCTGCGCCGGCTGGCCGAACCAGGCCGCGGCCAACGGGCCGGTGGCGGCCTTCAGGCCAGGCAACGTGGCGATGCGTTCGTCCGCGAAGCCGAAGCCGTCCACGCCGTCGGCCTCGACCAGGCAGGCCGCAGCGCCCGCCGCCAGCGCGCCGGCCACGTACTGCCGGCCATCGGTGGCAGCGCCCGGCCAGGCGATGAAGGCATCCCCTGCGCGCACGCTGCGGCTGTCGGTGCGCAACAGCGGCGCGCCCTGCGGACGCACCCGCGCCGCCAGCCAGTCGGCCGCCTGCGCAACGGAATGCAGCATCTGCACCATGGCTCAGAAGCTCTCCGGCGCGTCAGGCACGCCCTTGGCCACCACGCGCGGCTTCACGTCCAGGTCAGGCGGCACGCCCATCACGCGCAGCGTCTGCTGCACCACCTGGCTGAACACCGGTGCGGCCACGGCGCCGCCGTAGTACTTGCCGTTGCTGGGCTCATCGACCATCACCGCCACCACGATGCGCGGCTTGTCGATCGGCGCCAGGCCCACGAACCAGCTGCGGTACTTGCTGCTGGCGTAGCCCTTGCCTTCCTGCTTGTGCGCAGTGCCGCTCTTGCCGCCCACCGAGTAGCCGATGGTCTGCGCCAGCTGGCCGGTGCCGCCCGGTGCGGCGGCCATCTGCAGCATGGTGCGGATCTCGCGCGCCGTCTCGGGCGAGATGACGCGGATGCCCGACACCGGCTGCTCCTGCCGCAGCATGGTGATGGGGATCACCTCGCCATCACGCGCAAAGGTGGTGTAGGCCCGGGCGATCTGCAGCAGCGATGCCGACAGCCCATAGCCATAGGCCATGGTGGCCTGCTCGATCGGCCGCCAGGTCTTGTAGGGCCGCAGCCGGCCGGTGACGGCGCCCGGGAAGCTGATCTGCGGCTTCTGGCCGTAGCCCACGCTGGCGTACAGCTCCCACAGTTCACGCGGCTGCATCTGCATGGCCATGCGCACCGTGCCGATGTTGCTGCTCTTCTGGATCACCTCGCGCACGCTGAGGGTGCCGTAGTGGTGGGCGTCGCGGATGGCGATGCCGCTGACCACCACGCTGCCGGCGCTGGCGTTGATCGGCGTCTCGGGCTTGACCTTGCCGGTCTCCAGCGCCCAGGCCACCACAAAGGGCTTCATCGTCGAGCCGGGCTCGAAGATGTCGGTCAGCGCGCGGTTGCGCAGCTGCTCGCCGGTGCGCTTGTCGCGCACGCCGGGGTCGTAGCTGGGGTAGTTGGCCAGCGCCAGGATCTCGCCGGTCTGCACGTCCAGCACCACCACGCTGCCGGCCTTGGCCTTGTGCTCGGCCACCGCCTCGCGCACCCGCTGGTAGGCGAAGAACTGCACCTTGGCGTCCACGCTCAGGGCGATGTCGCTGCCATCGGCCGGCTGGGTGTGGGTGCCCATGTCCTCGATCACCCGGCCCAGGCGGTCCTTGACCACGCCGCGGGTGCCGTTGCGGCCCTGCAGTTCACGCTGGAAGGCCAGCTCCACGCCCTCCTGCCCCTGGTCTTCCAGGTTGGTGAAGCCCACCACATGGGCGGCCGATTCGCCTTCGGGGTAGCGGCGGCGGAACTCGCGGCTCTGGTACACGCCCTTGATGCCCAGCTTGCTGATCTGGTCCCAGGTCTCGACATCGACCTGGCGCTTGAGCCAGGCGAAGTTGGCGCTGCCGCTGCCCAGGCGCTGGTTCAGCTCGGCATCGTCCATGCCCAGCAGCTTCGCCAGCTGGCGGCGCTGCTCGGTCGTGGCCTTCAGGTCCTTGGGGATGGCCCAGACGCTGGGCACCGGCACGCTGGTGGCCAGCAGCTGGCCGCTGCGGTCGAGCACCCGGCCGCGGGTGGCCGGCACCTCCAGGCTGTGGGCGTAGCGCTTCTCGCCCTCCTTCTGGAAGAACTCGGGCTTGACCAGCTGGATCTGCGCCGCGCGCAGCAGCAGGCCGGCAAAGCCCAGCGCCACCGCCGCCACCAGGAAGCGGCTGCGCCAGTTGGGCGTCTTGCTGGCCAGCAGCGGGCTGGTGGCGTAGTTGACACCACGCACTGCGGTGGGGGTCAGCAGCTTCTTCATGGCCGGGCTCCCGATGCCGCCACCAACGCGCCGGCGTTGGCCGCCGGCGACGCGGCGGGCGCGCTCTCGTACATGGTGATGGCCGGGGTGGCGGTGGTCATCTTCAGGCGCTCGCGCGCGCTCTTGTCCACCCGCTGGTTGGTGGCCTGCAGTTCACGCTCGGCCTCCAGGCGCTTGTGCTCGCCCTGCAGGCGCACGGCTTCCACGTCGGCGCGGTGGTCGGCATTGAACAGCCGACGGGCGTCGTAGGCCGTCTTCACCAGCACCAGGGCGCTGGCAATGACGGCAACCAAAAGCAGGACATTCACTTTCGTCATGCCGCCACCGCCGTGCGTTCAGCCACCCGCAGCGTGGCCGAGCGGGCGCGCGGGTTGGCGCGCACCTCGCCCACGCCGGGCTTGAGCCGGCCCAGCGCCACCAGTTTCATGGCCTTGGGCGCGGCGTACATGGCCGGCGAATGGCGGTCGACCACTTCCTTGCTTTCGCGGGCGATGAAGGTCTTGACGATGCGGTCTTCCAGCGAATGGAAGCTGATCACCGCCAGCCGGCCGCCCGGCGCCAGCAGCGCCAGGGCCGCATTCAGCCCCTGCTCAAGCTCCGTGAGCTCACCGTTGACGAGAATCCGAAGAGCTTGAAATGTCCGCGTTGCAGGGTCCTGGCCCGGCTCGCGGGTCTTGACCGCACGAGCCACGACCTGGGCAAGCTCGGCTGTTGTTCGAACAGGGGCCCCGCCGTCCCGGCGAGCAACAAGCGCCTTTGCAATCGGTACAGCAAACCGTTCTTCGCCATAGTCACGAATCACCTCCGCGATGCGGCGCTCGTCGGCGCCGGCCAGGAATTCCGCGGCGGTTTCGCCACGGGTCGTGTCCATGCGCATGTCCAGCGGCGCATCGAACCGGAAACTGAAGCCCCGCGCGGGGTTGTCGATCTGCGGTGAGCTGACGCCCAGGTCCAGCAGCACGCCGTCCACATGGGTGATGCCGCGCGCGGCCAGCGCCGGCGCCATGTCGGCAAAGCTGGCGTGCACGATGGCGAAGCGGGCGTCCTCGGCCGCCAGGGCCTGGCCCACGGCCACCGCCTCGGGGTCCTTGTCGAAGCCGATCAGCCGGCCGGTGGGGCCCAGGCGCGCCAGCAGCGCACGGCTGTGGCCGCCGCGGCCGAAGGTGCCGTCGACATAGGTGCCCTCAGGCCGGATGGCGACTGCGTCGACCGCCTCGACCAGCAGGACCGTGGTGTGCTGCAGCGCAGCGGCGGCAGACATCAGAAGACAAAGCTCTTGATGGCATCGGGCATCGGCCCGGCCATGACCGTCGCCTGGTGCGCCGCATAGCGCGCCGGGTCCCACAACTCCAGCCGCTGGCCCATGCCCATCAGCAGCACGTCCTTGTCGAGCCCGGCCATGGCACGCAGCTCGGGCGGCACCAGCAGGCGGAAGGCGGAATCCACCTCCACGTCGGCCGCGCTGCCCACGAAGAACCGGCGCCAGCCGTCGGCTTCCATCGGCAGGCTCAGCAGCTTGGCGCGGAATTCCTCCCAGGCCGGGCGGGGAAACACCAGCAGGCAGCCCACCGGGTGCTGGGTGAGGGTGAGCTGGTTGCCCGACAAGGCGGCCAGCGCGTCGCGATGGCGCGCAGGAACGGCCATGCGCCCCTTGCCATCGAGCGACAACGCCGCGGTCCCTTGAAAGACGAACTCAGCCACTTTTCCCCACCAAACCCCACCGAACTCCACTTTATCGCAGAAATCGATGGTTTCACAGAGATAGCGCTGGAAAAATCAATCAAATCAACGACTTAGTGTGTGATCCTCAAGGTGGCTGGCAGCAAAATCCGTTTCAAAATAGGGACTTGCGCGGGCTTGTGAAAGCGGTGGTTGAAATGGTGGAGTGGGATTGGCAGGCACCGACCGGGCGGCCGGTGTGCGGATTGTCACGGACTCCGGCCTCCAGACCAGCGCACCACGGCCGAGCCAGACGTGACAACGCCCGCCGCGGCCAGGCCGGGGCGGGCGTTGCTGGCAGCGCGCTGCGGCGTCAGTTGCTCTGCTTGATCAGCCGACCCGAGGCCTGCTGCACCGGCCGTGCGTTCATCGGATACAGCCTGGAGAACACGCCGATCTGGTCTTGCGCCACCGGCACCGGCTGCTGCAGCACCAGCCACAGCACGCCTTCGCTGCACGGCGGCGTGGTGAGCGACCCCATGTAGGTGAAGTAGCGGCGGTCGGCCGGCAGCAGGTGGTTCATGTCGATGTCGCCACGCACGCTGACCTCGCTGCCCTTCTCCAGCGGCAGGTTGTTCCACACCGTCTGGATCAGCGGCTGCGCCACGCCGCCGCGGTCCAGCAGCACGGCCACCACGGCCAGCCGGCCTTCGGGGTCCTTGTGCACCAGGTGCGCCACCATGTCGAACTGGCGGCCGTTGATGCGCTCTTCCGACGGGCGGTGGAAGTGGAACTGCACCAGGTCGTAGCGCCGGCCCTGCACCTCGATGGCATTGCCGCCGCCCACGTTCACCTGGATGGTGTGGCCGTTGTCGATGACGCCGAAGGCCGACGGCCGGTAGTCGAACTGGATCGGCTCCAGGTCGACCTTGACGCCGCTGCGGATGTCGATCGGGCTCTGGCGGCTGCCGGTGGCGCAGGTGGCGAACTCGGGCTTCAACTGGCCCCACTGCTCGGGGCCGCCCTCGCCGCCATAGCTCCAGTGCGCGGCATGCGGGCTGGCCTGGTGGCCGGCGGCGGCCTTGGCCGACCGCAGCCTGGCCACCTTGGCCGGCGTGCCGCCGTGGTCGTCGGCCTTGGCCTTGGCGGCCACATGCGCAGCGGCCGAGCCAGGCGCCGGCTCGCCCGCCTTGGACACCACCCGCACCACGTAGGGTGTGGGCGCCTCGGGCGCCTTGACCGCACCCAGCTTGGTGGCCAGCTTCTCGCGCAGCGTGTCCATCGGGTCGGCATGGGCCGCTGCGGCCGGCTTGTCCGGGTCGGCCGCCGGCTTGGCGGCTGGCTTCGCGGCCGGCTTGGCCGGTGCATGCGCGTCCGAGGCCCCGGCCGGCGTGGCCAGGCACAGCATGGCGGCGGCCAGCAGGCTGGCCGGCCAGGGGTGGAAACGCAGGGATCGACGGGCGGTGGGTGGCATGGCAGGCACTCGCAACAGGTGGCAGGGTGGCCCATCGGGCCCACCCCATTGCATGCGCTATCGGCCTGCCCGGGCCGATCTTGAGGTCAGCGCGGCTGCCGGGGCAGGCAGATCCAGGCCACCAGCCCCACCGACATCAGCGCCAGCGACGTGAGGGCCAGCGCCAGGGTGGAATGCATCACCAGCGGCGCCACCACGCCGGCCACCAGGCCATTGGCCACGCTGCCCACGCAGGCCTGCAGGCTGCTGGCCATGCCGCGCCGGTCGGGCGCCAGGTCCAGCACCATCAGCGTGACCACCGGCACCATCAGCGCCCAGCCGAAGGCGAACACCGACACCGGCACCAACGCCCAGGCCACATGCGGCGCCAGCGTGGCGTTGAGCCCCACGTTCACCAGCGAGCAGCCCAGCATGATGGCAAAGCCCCAGCGGATCTGCCGCCGCGCCGGCCAGCGCCCGGCCAGCCGGCCGCTGACCGCGGCACCGGCCATGATGCCGCCGATGCTCGACAGGAAGAACCAGAAGAACTGCGTTGGCGCCAGCTGCAGGTGGGTGCCCAGCCATTCGGGCGCCGACAGCACATACAGGAACATGCCGTTGAACGGCACGCCGCTGGCCAGCACCAGCAGCCCGAAGCGCGGGTTGCGCACCAGGGCGCCATAGGCGCGCAGCAGCGGCCCGGGCGCAAACGACTGGCGCGCCGACGGGTGCAGCGTCTCGGGCAGCCAGCGCCCGGCCAGCACCAGCAGCAGCAGGCCCACGCCCACCAGCAGCCAGAAGATGGCATGCCAGCCCGACGCCACGAACAGCAGCCCGCCCAGCACCGGCGCAATGGCCGGCGCCACGCCGAAGAAGATGGTCACCTGCGACATCACCCGCTGGGCGTCGGCCGGCGGAAACATGTCGCGGATGATGGCCCGCGACACCACCACGCCTGCCCCGGCCGACAAGCCCTGCAGCGCCCGGAAGGCGATCAGCTGCGCGATGTTCTGGCTGAGCGCACAGCCCAGCGAGCCGATGGTGAACACCGCCAGCCCCCACAGCACCACCGGCCGGCGGCCGAAGCGGTCGGACAGCGCGCCGTGGAACAGGTTCATCAGCGCAAAGCCGAACAGGTAGGCCGACAGCGTCTGCTGCATCTGCGCCGGCGTGGCCTGCAGCGACTGCGCGATGCCGGAGAACGCCGGCAGGTAGGTGTCGATCGAGAACGGGCCCAGCGTGCCCAGGGCGGCCAGCAAGGCGGCCAGCACCCATTGCGGGTGCGGCCAGAGGGTCTTGGCGTCAGGATTCAAGTCGGGCTCGGTTCCAGGTGGATGGGCCGGCCAGCCCGTTGCGGGCGGCCGGCCAGGATTAGTGTGAAGCGAGCCGATAGGCCGGATTCTGTGCAGCGCCGCCACCCCTTGCGGGGCAGAAGCGCCGTGACCGCCATTCCTCTGGGCCGGGGGTCGCCCCACCGGCTCGATGCCACCTACCCGCACACTCCCCGAGCCGGATCAACGTGTGCCTATTCGGTGTTGCTGCGCGTAGAGATTGCCCGTTTCACCCGAGGCGGCAAAGCCGCCTCGGGTGGCTGTTCGGTTTCGGGCTTGCGCCCGAACCGGCTGGCTGTCGCCATCCGGTCGCCGGCTTTCGCCGGCGCCTCACAGAACACCCAACGCGGTGGCCCGCCTCGACTCGTCTCTGTTGCTCTGATCCTCACCTCACGGTGGGCAGCCGTTAACTGCTACGCCGCTCTGTGCAGTCCGGACCTTCCTCCAGGGCCACCTTTCGGTGCTTGCCCCAGCGGCGGTCTGGCTTGCTTCACCATGCGATTATCGCGGCTGGCCCATTGAAGCCCGCTGCAAGGAGATCAACAGCATGAAAACCGACAACATCCTGGCCACCATCGGCCACACCCCGCATGTGCGCATCAACCGCCTGTTCGGCGCTGGCGCCAACGTGTGGATCAAGAGCGAGCGCAGCAACCCCGGCGGCTCGATCAAGGACCGCATCGCCCTGGCCATGGTGGAAGACGCGGAGCAGAGCGGCGCGCTCAAGCCCGGCGGCACCATCATCGAGCCCACCAGCGGCAACACCGGCATCGGCCTGGCCATGGTGGCCGCCGTCAAGGGCTACAAGCTGGTGCTGGTGATGCCCGACAGCATGAGCATCGAGCGCCGCCGCCTGATGCTGGCCTACGGCGCCAGCTTCGACCTGACCCCGCGCGAGAAGGGCATGAAGGGCTCCATCGCCCGTGCGCAGGAACTGGTGGCCCAGACGCCCGGCGCCTGGATGCCGCAGCAGTTCGAGAACCCGGCCAACATCGCGGTGCATGTGCGCACCACGGCCGAGGAGATCGCCGCCGACTTCCCCGACGGCCTGGACGCCATGATCACCGGCGTGGGCACCGGCGGGCATCTGTCGGGCTGCGCCCAGGTGCTGAAGGCGAAGTGGCCGAACCTGAAGGTGTACGCGGTGGAGCCCAGCGCCAGCCCGGTGATCAGCGGCGGCACGCCCAGCCCGCACCCGATCCAGGGCATCGGCGCGGGCTTCATCCCCACCAACCTGAAGACCGAACTGCTCGACGGCGTGGTGCAGGTCGACGCCGAGGCCGCCCGAGAGATGGCCCGCCGCAGCGCCCGTGAAGAAGGCATGCTGGTGGGCATCAGCAGCGGCGCCACCCTGGCCGCCATCGCCCAGAAGCTGCCCGAGCTGGGTGCCGGCGCGCGCGTGCTGGGCTTCAACTACGACACCGGCGAGCGGTATCTGTCGATCGAGGGGTTCCTGCCGGCTTGAGCGGCATCAAGCCACGACGTCCCGTCACCCCCTCGGCAAAGGGGTGGACGGGCTGATCGTTTGTCCAGTGGCTCAGAATTTGAGCCACGGTCACTCGCAGAATGAACCGCACAACAGATCAGGGAGTTGATCGTGCGATTCGATGCACTGACGCCGGCGGCGCGCGCCGTCTGGGCAAAGAGCGGCGAGCCATCGGGGCATGGGCTTCTGGCGCACATGCTGGACGTCGCTGCCGTCGCGGAGCGCTTGCTGGAGAGAGAACCACCCGCGGCGATGGCGATGGTCGCCGGTGGACTCGGCCTCGCCGTCGCCACCGCGGGCCGAGCCATCGCCACCGCAGTGGGCTTGCATGACTTGGGCAAGGCCATTCCCGGATTCCAGGCCAAGTGGGCTGAGGGTCGGGTTGCGGACGAAGCAGGCGGGCTCACTTTTGCGCCCTACACCCTGGCAGCAGACCAGCACGATCTGGCCAGCGAGGTCGAGTTGCGCAAGCTGCTCCGCACGCAATTTACCGGGCTGTCGCCAGCAGTGGCTGCGGCCGTGGCAGCACACCATGGCCACTTCTTCAATGCCAAGCAAACCGCCAATGCGCGCAGGCCCGGCGAACCAGTGGCCTGGGCCGGCACGCGAAGTGAGTTGTTCAACAGCTACATCAGCACGTTGCAGCCATCGCCGCAGACCAGCGGCGAAAACCTTGAGGCAAGTCTGCCTGTCCTCGCGTGGCTGGCGGGATTGACCAGCGTGTCGGACTGGATCGGGTCCAACACCGACTGGTTTCCGCCATGCGAACGCGACCGCACCCTGGCGGGCCACCACCAAGCCGCACTGCGGCTCGCAGACGCAGCACTGGACACAATCGGCTGGCCGCATCACCGAACCCTGTTCAGCGGCACGGCAGACACAGACACCTTGATCGCCCGCATCGTCGGCCAGCCCGGCCTGCAGGCACGACCGCTGCAAGCGCTTGCCGATCCGATGCTGTTGTCGGCACGGGCCCCTGTGTTGATGATCGTCGAGGCACCCATGGGCGAGGGCAAGACTGAACTTGCACTGCTTGCCTACCTGCGGCTGCAGGCGCAACTGGGGCACCGCGGCCTCTATCTGGCACTGCCCACGCAGGCAACCGGCAATGCCATGTTCGACAGAGCCCTGCGCTTTCTCAGGGCCTTCGGGCACGACCAGACGCTCGACCTGCAACTGGCGCACGGCGGCGCCATGCTGGACGAACGACTGGTGGAGTTGCGTGGTGTCCATGGGCAGGCAAATGACACCGTGCGCGCGTCTGTCTGGTTCTCCCAGCGCAAGCGACCGCTCCTGTCGCCCTACGGCGTGGGCACGATCGACCAGGCGCTGTTCGCCACGCTCAACGTCAAGCACCACTTCGTGCGGTTGTGGGGCCTGTCAAACAAGGTCGTCGTCCTCGACGAGGTGCATGCCTACGACACCTACACCGGCGGGCTGATCGAGTCGCTGCTGGCCTGGCTGCAAGCACTCGGCTGCTCGGTGGTGCTGATGAGCGCCACCCTGCCCCGCCGCAAACGCGATGCGCTGCTGCAGAGTTGGGGCACTCCTGCTGCGCAGGCGCCAGTGCTCGACTATCCGCGGTTGCTGATGGCCTCTGGTGGCCATGTGCAAGGCCAGACATTCAGTTCACGTGCACAGGCGCCAATCCTGATCAGCGGGACTGATGAGAACCTCGAAGGCGTGGCAGATCTGGCGCTGAAATCACTGGCCGAGGGTGGTTGCGGCACCGTGGTTGTCAACACGGTGGACCGGGCCCAGACGCTCTACAAGATGCTGCAGCGGGCCATACCCGACCACACGACCTTGATGCTCTTCCACGCACGTTTTCCTGCCGACGAGCGCAGCGCACGGGAGCAGGCGGTGTTGCAGGTGTTCGGCAAGGAGGGCCAACGCCCAGCGCGGGCCTTGCTGGTGGCGACGCAGGTGGTCGAGCAGAGTCTGGACATCGATTTCGACTTCCTGATCAGTGACCTGGCGCCGGTGGACCTGCTGCTGCAGCGCGCCGGTCGTCTGCATCGGCACGAACGCATTCGCCCACCAGCGCATGGGCAACCCAGGCTCACGGTCGCAGGGCTGATCGGCGATCGGCTGCCCGAGTTGAAGCAGACCGCCTGGGGTGCCATCTACGACCCCTACATCCTGTGTCGGACCTGGGCCTTTGCCGCTGGCGACCGCGCGTGGCAGTTGCCGCGCGACATCGACCGCCTGGTGCAGGCCGTCTATGGTGACGACGAGTTGCCGGCCCATGTGGACGACACTGTCCGCACCTACATCGAAGTCACTGCCTGGGGCGAGCACCGCGCGCGCATCCAGACCGAAACCCAGTTCGCCCGCAATGCAGCGGTCAACGCTGGGGATGAACTTCAAAACGCCTACGTCGGCAAGCCCGGCAGCGACGAAGGGAGCGGTCTTGGCGCCAGCAACCAGACGCGATTGGGCGACGACAACGTGACGGTGCTGCCAGTCCACCTGTCGCCAGACGGGCAATGGCGGCTGCACCCGGACGACCCACCGTTCGACCCGGCGCAGAAGCCCGGCACGGCACTCGCCAAGCGCATGCTGGCGCGCCAGCTGCGACTCGGTCGCAAGGCGGTTGTCAAGGCACTGCAGGCGCAAGAACCTCCCGCCGGCTTCCAGGCCCATCCATGGCTGCAGGATGTCAGGCCGCTGTGCCTGCGTGATGGCGCCATGGCAATCGGCAAGCTGCTGGTGGTGCTGGACCCTGAACTCGGCATCGTCTATCGCAAAGACCAAGCAGCGCCGGCGCCAGCCGCCGAGGAGCCCACATGACACCGCAGTCCACGCCTGAAGCTGCCGACCGCATGCCTGCCTTCAACCTCATCGACGAGCCCTGGGTGCCGGTTCGGTTCCACGATGGCAGCACGGAAGAACTCGGCTTGCTGGCTTTGTTTGAGCATGCCCAAGGGATCGAGGGTCTGGCGGAGAACTCGCCGCCGAACCTGGTGGCCCTGCACCGCATCCTGCTGGCCATCCTGCACCGTGCGCTCACCCGCCAGCTGGGCCGCTGGACCGACCGTGACCGTGCCCACTGGTTTGCGAACGGCCTGCCCGCCGGCGCCGTGGCCGACTACCTGGCGCACTGGCGAGATCGATTCTGGCTCTTCCACCCGGTGCATCCGTTCATGCAGGTGGCGACGCTGGCGACAGCCGATGAAACCCGCGACAAGCGCAAGCCCTGGACGCAGGTGTCACTGGCCAGCGCCAATGGCAACACACCGGTGGTGTTCGACCACGCCATCGACAGCCAACCCCATGCCATTGCAGCTGCAACGGCGGTTCGCCACCTGCTGGGCTTCCTGCAGTTCACGCCCGGCGGGCTGGTGAAGGTATTCCGCAGCGCCGACAAGGGCGGGCCGCTGGCCAACGCCGCAGCTGCGATTCCGATGGGCGACACGCTGTTGCAGACCTTGCTGCTGGCCCTGCATCCAGCCGTGCGCGACGTCGATCACGACCAGCCCGCCTGGGAGAAGCCCGCCATCACGTTGCCGCAATTGCTTGCCGAGCCGTCGCCTGCCACAGGCAGCTGCGACCGCTACAGCCGCATCAGCCGCGCCGTGTTGCTGGAGAGGGCGGGCGCTGACGGCCCCGCCAGGGTGCAGTGGCTGCGGTTCGGCGCCGGGGTGGCGCTGGCCGACGACGGAAACGCGCCGGACGCCATGACTTCATTCCGGCCTGGCAGCGACGGCCTGGTGCGCATGAGCTTCACCGATGGGCGTGCGGCCTGGCGTGACTTGGGTGCACTATTGCCAGATCCCACCGGCAAGCTGGCCCAGCCTGCCTCGGTTCTGAGCTGGGCGACGAATCTTCAGGCTGCGTCCGATCGGGATGACTCGGACCTGCCTGTGATGCTCGCCGGGCTTTGCTCGGACAAGGCCAAGCTGGTGCGATGGCGCGCCGAGCGCTACCGATTGCCCAGCAACAGCCTGTCCAGCGCAGACATCAGCGCGGCCGTGCGGGACCAACTTCAACGCTGCGACACCTTGTTCGCCTCGCTGCGCACGTTGGCCACCGAGTTGCTGGCGCTGTCGATGCCCGACCCCCGATCCAAGGACACC
>JAGOBT010000456.1 GCA_017999135.1 Burkholderiaceae bacterium | reverse complement strand
GCAAACGCCGCCGCTGCACAGCCTGGGCCTGCAGACGCTGCAGCCGTCCGAGGAACGCTTCGCACAGTGCGTCGCCTTCGATGCCGATGCGGTGGCGCCCGAGCACTTGCTGGTGGACCCGGACGTGCGTGCGTCGGTGGGGCTGGACGGTGCGCGCAGCCTGGGCGGGGCGCCGGTGCGCACGAGCCTGCGCGACTTCATCGACGCCGAGGCGGCGTACCAGCATGCGGTGGCGGTCAAGCGTCGGCAGGCGTTGCCGGGCCTGGTGTTCGGCCGGCCGGCTTTGCAGCAGTGGCTGGCGCGTTGCTCGGTGACAGCACCTCAGGGCTGGTTCGACCATCCTGCACTGGGGCGGGCCCGGCGGCTGGACTGCGCGCTGCGTGCGCTGGAAGCGGGGCTTCTGCGTGCGTTCCGTCAGGCCGAGCGACGCTGGCGAATGGGGCGGCTGGCGGTGGCCGCACTGACCGACCGCAACGCGGGTCTGCCGCAGGTCAGCGATGCCGGCGGTAACCGGCTGGCCTGGCGGCTGGAGGTGGATGTGGCGCGGGGCGTGCACAGCGCTGTGCTGGGCGCGGTGCGCACCGTGGTGGACCAAGGCCTGGCGCCCGCTGCGCTGCTGCAGGACGTGGAGGCAGTGCTGGCCCGACACGGTGGCCACCTGCTGGATCTGGTGCCCCGCATCCAGGCGCTGCTGGACACACCCGGTGCGCTGGAACGTGACGACCTGTTCCTGCCGCTGCCGCGTCTGCATGGCCTGCCGCACCTGTTTGCACCACTGCTGGCGGACAGCGCGCTGCCGGCTGGTGCGGCCCAGCCTGACGCGCAGGCGCAACTGGGCCTGTTCGACAGCTGGACACCCAACGCCGCTGTGCAGATCCGCCCGCCGGCGCTCAACCCTGGCGAGACGAGCTTCGTGTGGAACCTGCGCGCATGGTGGCAGCAGCACAGCACTGGAGGACCCTGGCAAGACACGTCGCTCTACCTGCTGCGCAACCCGGCGGCTGGCGGGCTGCGGTTGTGGCGTGACAGCGGCTTTGCGCCGGACTTCATGCTGTGGCTGAAGCGGGGCGACCGGCAGGTGCTGGGGCTGGTCGATCCGAAGGGCATGGCCCGGCAATGGCCGACCGACAAACTCGCCCTGATCGGCGAGTTGGAGGACGCCGGCCTGTCGCTGCCAGTGCGCGGCGCGCTGCTGTCCGTCACGCCTCCCGAGCGCCTGGCCCTGCCGGATGGCGTGACGACAGACGCCGAACACCTGTGGCGCCGTCGGGTGCTGCTGCAGTCCGATCCCGCCCACATCGATCGCTTGATGAACCATCTTCTGGCCGCATTGACGGCCATGCCAACGCCATGACCCATCCGTTTCCGATCAGCATCGAGTTCTTCCCGCCCAACACCCCGGTGGGCAGCGAAAAGCTCAAGACCGTGGTGCAGGACCTGAGCGTCCTGCAGCCCGAGTTCTTCAGCGTGACCTATGGCGCCGGTGGTGCCACGCGCGACAAGACCCTGGCCACGGTGCAGGCCATCGCCGCCATGGGCCACGAGGCTGCGCCGCACCTCAGCTGCGTGGGCAGCACCCGCGAAGGCATTGCCGAGATCCTGGCCACCTACCGGGCCCAGGGCATCCGCCGCATCGTGGCGCTGCGGGGTGACCTGCCCAGCGGCACCGCGGTGGCGGGTGAATTCCGCTACGCCAGCGAGCTGGTGCGCTTCATCCGCGAGACACAGGGCGCAGACTGGCACATCGAGGTGGCCGCGTACCCCGAATACCACCCCGAGCAGCGCTACGCCGCGCGTGACCTGCAGCACTTTGCCGACAAGGTGGGCGCGGGCGCCGATTCGGCCATCACCCAGTTCTTCTTCAACCCCGACGCCTACTTCCACTTCGTGGACGAGGCGCGCAAGCGCGGCGTGGCCGTGCCGATCGTGCCGGGCATCATGCCGATCCACAACTTCGCGCGCATCGTGCAGTTCGCCCAGCGCGACGGCATCGAGATCCCGCGCTGGGTGCTGCTGAAGATGGAAGGCTACCTGGACGACACCGCGTCGATCCGCGCCTTCGGCATCGACGTGGTGGCCCAGCTGTGCCAGCGCCTGATCGACGGCGGCGCGCCGGCCATCCACTTCTACGCGCTCAACCAGAGCGCGCTGACGCTGGAAATCTGCAGCCGGCTGCGGCGCTGACAGCGCCGGCCGGCCTGGTCAACCCGGGTAGATGCCGAACTGCGCCGGGTTGAGTTGGTGGTTGGCGATCACGGTGTCGAGGTAGCCGCTGTCGAGCTGCGGTGCACCCACCGCGCCGGCATAGCTGCCGTCGACGTCGCCACGCACCACGCCGACCAGCCCCAGGTGCACCGGGTCGGCCCCGGGCAGGCTGGCGCTGATCGACGGGGCTGTGCCGGGGTTCAGCGGTGACACGGCCGGCACGCCGGCGTCCGACTCATCGAAGAACATCCACTGCACATCGGGTGCGCTCAGGCCCACCACATGCCGGAGCACGCCGATCGCATCGCTCAGCCCGACCGTGCCATTGGCATCGAAGTCTGCCGCGTAGGCCTGGTACGGTGACAGCGGCTTGCCCGCGCCGTTGACCTCCAGCCCGACCACCATCCGCAGGATGCCGATGGCGTCCTGCAGGTTCACCGCCTGGCCGGTGGCGCTGGCCTCGCCGTCGGGGATGGCGCGGCTGGCCGTGATGGACAGCGCGTTCTCCGCGATCTGGCCCAAGGTCAGCGCACCGTTGGCATCGGTCGACCCCTGGTGGCTGCCGGCGTCGACCAGCACCCCGCTGAGCAGGGTGTGCGCCTTCCAGCTGTAGGCCAGCACCTCCAGCGTGCCCGCTGCGGCTTCGATCGTCACCGCCGGCAACTGGCCGGTGGTGGCGCTCAGGTTGCCGGCGGTATCGGTCTGGCGCACCTGCACGGCCTGCGCCGGGTAGCTGCCAGGCGCCAGCACGAAGGTGCTGCCGCTGCCCGCGGCCCAGTTCAGGCCGCCGTTGGTGCTGTATTCCCAGCTGGCGCCGGTTTCCAGCCCCGAGACTGCCACCCTGCCGTCGTTGGTGACGCCGTCGCTGCTGCTGTTGCCGTTGTCGTTGACGAGGGCCAGCGTGGGCGACGCAGGCGCCGTGGTGTCGGAGATCGCCACCGTCCGGTCTGCTGCCGGCAGCGTGCCGGGCAGCGTGAGCGCAGTGCTGGTGTTGCCCGCAAAGTCGGTCAGCGTCACGCCATCGAAGCTGGCCGACTGGAAGTCCACCGTGCCGGTGACGTCGGTGGGCGCCGCCGCCGAGAAGGCCAGGCTGTTGCTGGTCGACAGGCCGGCGTTGTACTGCAGTGTCAGCGTGCCGCCGCCGGACTTGGCCAGCGTCAGCGTGGGCGTGCCGGCCGTCAGATCGGCGCCCTCGCTGAGCTGCACCCGGTAGACGAGGGTGCCGGACGCGGCGGCCCGGTCGACCGCAATGTCGGTGATGCGCGCGCCGGTCGTGTCGGCCGTGGCTGGCTGTGTGGCCGTCAGCGACAGCCCGTTCAGGTTGATCTCGCCGGCCAGGTCTGCCAGGGCGCGGT
>JAGOBT010000455.1 GCA_017999135.1 Burkholderiaceae bacterium | reverse complement strand
GCCGAAGGCCAGGCTGAACTGCTGGTTCAGGTCGACCACATGGCCCTGCGCGTCCACCAGCACCTGCGGCAGCGGCGCCTGGTGGAACAGCTGCCGGAAGCGGCTCTCACTCTCCAGCCGCGTGGTTTCCCCATCGGCGCGGTGGCGTTCGGCATCGGCCAGGGCCTGGCGGATGGCCGCGATCTCGGTGATGCCGGGCGGGGGCGCATCGGCGCCATCGGGCCTGAGCAGGCCGGCCAGCAGCCGGCCCAGGCGCCGGCTGGCCAGGTGCGCCCCCGCCAGCCCCAGCAGGCTGGCTGACAGCACCGCACCCGCCATCACCAGCGCGGCGGCCGGCACCGGCGCCCTGCGCACCTGCGGCGCCACCGACACCGAGACACCGTGCCCGGTCAGCGCCGACCGCCGGACCTGCACCACGTCGTCGGCGGGATCGGTGGCGGCCGGGCCAGGCAGCCAGCCATGGCGGGCAATCTGCCGGCCACGGGCGTCATGCAGGCTGACTGCCCAGCCCGCCGGCAGGTCGACCCTGGCCAGCCGGCGCTGCACGCTGTCGGCGTCCACCAGCACCAGCAGCAACCGGGGCGGCTGGTTGGCGCGCAGCACCGGCACCACCGTGGCCACCTGGGGCGGCCCGCCGCCATCGGCCGGCTCCAGGTCGCTGACCACCGGCTGGCCACTGCGGATCGCCATCGCCGCGGCCGCCTGCACGGCGGCGCCGCGCAGCGGCTGCAGCGGTGCGCCCGCGGGCTGGGCGGTGTCCAGGCGCGGCTGCAGGTCGGCTTCGGTCAGCAGCACATCGTCGCCGGTGGTGCGGCGAAACGCCAGCGCCAGCGGCCGCACGGCGGCCCAGTCGGCCGGGTCGTCCAGCGCGGGCGACGCGGCCATGGTGCGCATGGCCGCCATGCGGGTGGCCAGGGCCTGGTCGACGCGGGCCAGCACGTCCGCGGCCAGCTGGGCGGCCAGCGTGTCCTGGCGCGACTGCACCGCATCCACCCGCTCCCAGGCCAGGCCGGCGGCCAGCAGCACCAGCGGCGCCAGGCAGGCCCAGAACAGGCGGGTGAAGTAACGCTGCAACGACACCGGCTGCGCCGGGTCTCGCCAGGACAGCCACCAGCGGCGCACCGCAGTGGCCACGCGGGCCTGGGTGCCGATCATGGGATGTCCGCAGTGGCCGGTGCGGTGGCCGCGAAGTCGACCTGGTAGGGCGGCGGCAACTGGCGCGCCAGCGACAGCGCGTTCACCTCGCGCTTCAGGGCAATCATGTCCAGTTCGCGGTCGACCGCAGCGCGGTTGAAGCGTGCCAGCTCGGCATAGCGGGCCGCCAGCTCCTCGCTGTTGCGGCGCAGCGTGTCCTGGTCGAGCCGGCGGGCGGTGATGTCCTCGGCGATGCCGGCGATCATCGTCACGTCGCCGTGGGCGTCGCGCACCAGCTTCTTGCGGTCGGACACCCAGCGCACCTCGCCGTCGGGGCGGCAGATGCGGTACTGGCAGTCCACGCGGCCATCGGTCCACAGCTGCCGGCCCGACTGGCGCGCGACGTCCAGGTCGTCGGGGTGCACCCGCGCCAGCCACAGGCCGGGGTCGCGCCGGAACGCATCCAGCGGCAGGCCGTACACCTGCTCGAAGGCCGGGCTCACGTACAGCACCTGTTTCGCGTCCGGGCTGATCAGCCACAGCACCTCGGCCAGGCTCTGGTGCAGTTCGCGGATCTGCTGCTCCTGGCGCTGCAGGGCCTGGCGCGCTGCCACCTGCGCGCTGATGTCGACCGCCAGCACCAGCACCGCATGCCGGCCTTCGTAGACAGCGGCCTGGGCGCTGATCTGCATCTCCAGCCACTGGCCCGACTTGCACAGGTGGCGCGCCTGGTCCACTGCGCGGAAGCCCGGCGCGCGGCTGCGCAGGCGCTGTGCCAGCGCAGCACGCTCGTCAGCCGCCCGCAGGTCGGGCACCGCCATCTGCAGGAACTCGGCCTGGGTGTAGCCATACAGGCGCACGGCCGCGTCGTTCACGCGCAGGAAGGCCAGGCTGTCCGGGTGGTAGTACCACATGGGTTGCGGGTGGCCCTCGAACAGGTCGTGCACGCGCAGGGCGCTGTGTTCACCCTGCTGCACCGCCAGCAGCAGCCGGCTGCTGCCGTGGTAGACCAGCACGGCCAGCGCCAGCGCCGTCAGCCCGATGAAGGCCAGGCCCTTGCCGCGCTGCGCCAGGGCGTGCCACGAGGGGTCGGCCGACACGGCCTGCACCGCGGCATCGGACCAGATGATCCACACCACACCCAGCACCGCATACAGCACGGTGACCAGTGCCGCCAGCTGGCAGGCGCGGCGTTGGTGGTCGGCCGACAGTGGCACGTGCTCAGCCCTGGGCCAGCGCGCCCTGGCCCTGGCCCTGCCGCCGCAGCGCCACCGCGTCCACCGCGCCCAGTGACGGCTCGTCGGCCTGCAGGCGGAACAGCCGCATGCTGTCGTGCACGCCGTCGAGCTGGGTGCCCAGGGCCTGGGCCGACGCGGCCAGCTGCTCGACCATGGCCGCGTTCTGCTGGGTGAAGCCGTCGATCTGCACGATGGCCTGGTTCACCTGGCCGATGTCGTGCTCCTGGTGGCGGGCGCCGCTGCTGATCTCGCCCAGCAGCGCGGTGACACGGCGCACCGCGCCCAGCGCCTCGTGCATGCGCTCGCGGGCCTCGGTGCTCTGCACCGTGCCGGTCTCGACGCAGGCGCTGGATTCCTCGATCAGCGCGCGGATCTGCCGCGCCGACGCCGCGCTGCGCTGGGCCAGCGCACGCACCTCGCCGGCCACCACCGCAAAGCCCTTGCCCGACGTGCCGGCGCGTGCGGCCTCGACCGCAGCGTTCAGCGCCAGCATGTTGGTCTGGAAGGCCACGCCCTCGATCACGTGGATGATCTCTCCCACCCGCTGCGACGCGGCGCGGATCGCCTCCATCGACGTGGCCAGGGCCTGCACAGCGGCGTCGCTGTCGGCAGCCACGTCGGCCGTCTGTGCCGCCAGCCGGGCACCGGTGACAGCCGATTCGGCGCTCTGCCGCACCGTGCCGGTGATCTGCGCCATGGCGCTGGTGGTCTGCTGCAGGCTGCTGGCCTGGGCCTCGGTGCGGGCCGACAGGTCCAGGTTGCCGGCCTTGATCTCCTGCACCGATCCGCGCACGCCGGCCACCTCGCGCCGGGTCTCGCTGACCAGGGCGCGCAGGTTCACCGCCAGCTGCGCCAGCGCTTCCTGCACATCGCCGACCAGGCCGGCGGCGACGGTGGACACCGGTTGCACCAGGTCGCCGGCAGCCAGGCGGCGGGCTTCGTCCAGCACGGGCTGCAGCGCAGCCATCTGCCGGCGCTGCAGTGCCCAGGCCGCACCGCCGGCCGCGCCCAGCACCACCACGGCACCGGCCAGCAGGCTGCCCGTGCCGCGGCCGGCCAGGCCCCAACCGGCGACGGCGGCGGCACCGGTGGCCAGCACCTGCACCCCCATGGCGCCGGCCGGCTCCAGGCCCTGGCGCAGCGCCCGCAGCCGCTCGGCCAGGCCGCTGCCCAGCAGGCGGCCGTGGCGCAGGCGCAGGCG
>JAGOBT010000035.1 GCA_017999135.1 Burkholderiaceae bacterium | reverse complement strand
CCACCGACAGCAGCACCAAGTTCATCGCCGGTGCCAAGGTGGGCAGCACCGTCACCGGCGAAAGCATCGCCCTGCACCGTGGCCGCACCACCCATGTGTGGCAGACGATGATCCGCAACGACCAGGGCAAGCTGTGCGCCGTGGTCACGCAGACCCAACTCATCATGTGAGCGTGCAACCATTCGGCATCTCGTCGAAACGGGGTTCCCGGGAAGCTTGTGAACCGCGGCACAGGCCGGCCGCCGCCGGGCGGATGAGCCGCCGTTTCCATGTCCGTTGCACCTGGGCGGTGACCAGGACAGCAGCTGGGTCGACTGGCCCGATGCCGCCACCGTGGCCGCGCATGGCCACAACGCCAGCAACGGCTGGGGCGCGCTGATGCGCGACACCGCGCTGGGCACCTGGGCGGCGTGGGCCTGGCTGTCACCCTGCGTGGTGCTGGCCCCGCCAGCGCCGGCCGCATCGGCGGCACCAGCGCCAGCGGCCAAACCGCCGCTGACGCCCCAGGCCCCTCAGCGTGGCGTGCGGCTCTTCAGCCCGTAGCGGCTGAACTTGTCGACCACCACCGCGATCTCGGCAGCGGGCAGCACCCGCGGGCCGCCCAGGCTCAGGCACATCACCATCTGCTGGGCCAGCGTCTCCACCTCGCCGGCCAGCCACATGGCCTTGTCCAGGTTGTGCTCGAAGGCCAGCAGGCCATGGTGTTCCAGCAGGCAGGCCTTGCGGCCTTCCAGCGCCACCACCGCCGCCGCCGACAGCGCCGCCGTGCCGTAGGTGTGGTACGGCGCGCAGCGGATCGGCGCACCGCCGGCGGCAGCGATCATGTAGTGCAGCGCCGGGATCTCCAGCCCCTGGATGGCCAGCACCGTGGCGTAGCTGGGGTGGCCGTGCACCACCGCGCCGGCCTCGGGCCGGGCCTGGTAGACGGCCTGGTGCATGGCCCATTCGCTGCTCGGGTCCAGCGGGTGCTGCCAGGTGGCGGTGCCGGGGCCGGTGAACTGCACCGGCACGATGTCGTCGGGCTGCAGTGTGTCGTAGGCGATGCCGCTGGGCGTGATCAGCATGCCGCCTTCCACCCGCACGCTCAGGTTGCCCGATGTGCCGGTGGCCAGGCCCAGGGGCTGCAGGCGGTTGGCATGGCGCACCAGTTGCTGGCGCAGGTCGGCGTGGTCGGTCATGGCGGTGGCGGCGTGGGGGCAGTCGCGCTGGGGCCGCCATCATCACCCAGCAGACTGGCGGCCAGCGCCGCGCGGCTGCGGATGCCCAGGCGGTGGTACAGGTCGGCCAGCTGGTTGCGCACCGTGGCCGGTGCCAGGCCCAGCCGGGCGGCAATGGCCTTGTGGCTGTGGCCCTGCACCGCCAGCGCGGCCACCTGGCGCAGGCGCTGCGGCAGGTTGTCCGCCGGCCGGCGCGGGCGCAGGTGCAGCAGACGCAGCGGGCCCAGCGCCTGGCAGCGGGCGGTGCTGGCGCGGCCCACCGGCACATCGGCCACCACGCCGGGCGCGGCGGCCAGCGCGGCCAGCGGCGGCGGCAGCCAGGGGCCGTGCCAGCCGGGCCATTCGGCCTGCAACTGGGCCAGAAAGCGTGGATCGGCCTGGCGCACCATGCCCTGGGCGTCGCAGGCGGCCGCGCCTGCGGCCTGGCGCGGCTCGCCGCGGGCGGCAGCGTGCAGGCGGGCCAGCTGGCAGCGCTGCTCGGCCTGGTCCAGGTGCGGATACACCGCCTCCAGCAGCGCCACGTCATCCGCATCGAACGGGCGGTCGGCCAGGCGGCGGTAGAGCGACAGGCCGCTGACCAGCCCCGCCGTCGGCGCCAGTACCACGATGCTGACCGCCTGCGCCAGCCCGTAGCGCAGCAGATGGGCCTGCAGCGGCGGCGGTGCCTCGCTGGCCGCGGCGCACACCGCACGGCCGGGCTGGGCCACGCAGCGGGCGAACAGCGTGTCGAGCTGCTTCAGCGGCTCGTAGTCGGCCAGCATCTGCATCGGCAGGTGCATCAGATGCAGGCCATGGAAGCGCGGGCCCTGGGGCGTGGCCGCGCCGCTGGCCCACACCGCAGCGTCGAACGGCAGGTCCTGCTGCAGCCGGGCCAGCGCCGCGGGCGGCAGCGCATCGGCCTCCAGGTCATCGGCGGCCTGGTGCAGCGCCAGCAGCAGACGCGACAGCGTGGCCAGCGCCGCCATGCTCAGGCTCCGGCCAGCACCTTGGCCACCGGCGCCGGCCGCAGGCGGTAGGCATCGGTCAGGCCCGACCCCAGCAGCGGCCGCAGGTACAGGCGGAAGGCGTCGGTCACGTCGGTGCCGCTGGCGCTGATGAAGGCATCGTCCATCACCCGGGTCTTGCCGGCCACCGCGTCCAGCGGCAGCAGGCTGTAGTCGGCGCTGTAGTAGCCGGTGCGCTGGATGGCCACCGAGCCGTCGCGGTCGCCCCACATCGCGAACTGCACCGCCTTTTCGCCCACCTCGCGGGCCTCGCGCTGGTCGACATCGCTGACGCAGCCGATGAAGCTGCGCTGCAGGTAGCCGAAGGTGTCGCCGCGCACCCGCTGGATGCCCAGCTTCTGCTTGATCTCCTCGCACAGCAGATCGGCCAGCGCGCCGGTGCCCGACAGCTGCACATTGCCATGGGCGTCGCGCTCCAGGTCCTGGGCCAGCCGGGCCAGCACCGGCGTGCCGGTCGCGTCGTGGATGCCCTCGCTCACCGCCACCACGCAGCGGCCATGGCGCTGGTGCATGCTGCGCACGTCGTCGAGAAACTGCTCCAGCACGAAGGTGCGCTCGGGCAGGTAGATCAGGTGCGGGCCGTCGTCGGGGAACTTCTTGCCCAGCGCGCTGGCGGCTGTCAAAAAGCCCGCATGGCGGCCCATCACCGCCGCCAGGTACACGCCCGGCAGGGCCGCGTTGTCGAGGTTGGCGCCGGCAAAGGCCTGGGCGACGAAACGCGCCGCGCTGGGAAAGCCCGGCGTGTGGTCGTTGCCGACCAGATCGTTGTCGATGGTCTTGGGGATGTGGATGCAGCGCAGCGGGTAGCCGGCGGCCTGTGCCTGCTGGCTGACGATGCGCACCGTGTCCGACGAATCATTGCCGCCGATGTAGAAGAAGTGCCCGATGCCATGCGCCCGCAGCACCTGGAAGATCTTGGTGCAGTAGGCCAGGTCGGGCTTGTCGCGGGTGCTGCCCAGGGCCGAGCCGGGCGTGGCGGCCACCAGTTCCAGGTTGTGGCTGGTCTCCTGCGTCAGGTCGACGAAGTCTTCGTTGACGATGCCGCGCACGCCGTGGCGGGCGCCGTAGACGCGGTCGATGCCCTTGTGGCGGCGGGCTTCCAGCACCACGCCCACCAGGCTCTGGTTGATCACCGCGGTGGGCCCGCCGCCCTGGGCGACGAGGATTTTCTGCATGGACAAGGAAAGCTCCTGTTTTCAGAGGGTGATCCCGATGGCCGGGCGCCCCGACCCTGCTAGGGTAGCGGCTGTCGACGAAGATAGGTTTGAGATGCGCCCGATTGCACCCCGGCTGTCCCGCCTGAAGACCCGCCTGCAACGCCTGCTCGCCCCGGCCGCCACCGCCTTGCTGGGCGCGGCGGCCCTGGCGCTGCCAGCGGCTGCCGACGCGCAGCCATTGCAATTGCGCATCGTGGGTGGGCTGGCCAGCCTCAACCAGTACCGGTTGCACGAGGAACCATTCTGGTCGCACCGTCTGTCGACTCTGACGCAGGGGCGCATCCAGGCCGAGATCGTGCCATTTGACCGCGCCGGGATCCGCGGCCAGGACATGCTGCGCCTGCTGCAACTGGGGGTGGTGCCGTTCGGCACGGCACTGCTGAGCCTGGCGGCCACCGAAGATCCGCTCGTGAACATGGCCGACCTGCCCGGTGCCAACCCCGACATCGACACGCTCCGCCGCGCCGTGGCGGCCTTCCGCCCGGTGCTGGACCAGCACCTGCGCCAGGCGCTGGGCGTTGAACTGCTGGCGGTCTATGCCTACCCGGCGCAGGTGCTGTTCTGCCGTCAGGCGTTCGGCACGCTGGCCGATCTGGCCAAGCGGCGCGTGCGGGTGGTGTCGGCCCCCCAGGCTGACTTCATCGAGGCGATCGGCGCTCAGGCGGTGCTGGCGCCCTTCGCCGAGGTGCTGCCCAAGCTGCGATCCGGCCAGCTCGACTGCGCCATCACCGGCACCATGTCCGGCAACACCGTCGGCCTGCACGAGGTCACCACCCACCTGCACACCATGCCCATCACCTGGGGTCTGTCGGTGTTTGCAGCCAACAAGGCCGCCTGGACAGCCCTGCCAGCGGACACGCGCACCCTGCTGCAGCGTGAATTGAAAACCCTCGAACAGGCGATCTGGACCGATGCCGAGCGCGAGACCGGCGACGGCATCGCCTGCAACACCGGCAGCGACACCTGCCGGCAGGGCCGACGCGGCAGCATGGTGGCCGTGCGACCGGGCGAGCCCGACCTCGCCCGCCTGCGCACCCTGCTGGCGCAGACGGTGCTGCCGCGCTGGGCCGAGCGTTGCGGCCCCCGCTGCGTCGATGCCTGGGACAGCGCCCTCGCGCCGGTGGTCGGCGTGCGTCTGCGCCCGGTCAGGCAGTGACGGCGGCGCTGTCCATGACCGGCAGCCGCCGCCTCCTGTGGGTGCTGTGGGGCCTGGCCAGCCTGTTCGTGGTGGCCGTGCTGCTCACCGCCGCCAGCCTGCTGCACAACCGGCAGGCGGAAGCCCGCAGCCAGGCCGAGGCCCGGCTCACCCGCTTCATGGCCGGTGCCGAGGCGGCGATCAACCGCAGCTTCATGGGCATCGACATGCTGCTGGCCGGGCTGGCGGGGCCGGTGGCCGACCTGGAGCAGCCACTGCCTGACCAGTCGCTGCATCAGCGCAGCCGGCTGCTGGCGCAGGTGGTGCGGCAGAACCTGCAGCTGCGCGACGTGGTGCTGCTGGCCGCCGATGGCAGCGTGCTGGCGGCCGGGCTGGAGCGCAGCATGCGCCAGGGTCCGACGCTGCCGCCGGGCTTTCTGGCACAGGTGCTGGCACCCGGCGTGCCGGCACTGGCGATCAGCACGCCCATCGTCAACCCGGTGACGGCCGAGGCGGCGCTGTACTTCGCGCGTCCGGTGCTGCTGGGTGCGGACGCCGCGGTGCTGCTGGCCGAGGTGCCGGTGGGGCTGGTGGCCGGCATCGCGGCGCAGTCGGTCGAGATCGCCGGGCTCACCGTGACCATCGAACGGGCCGACGGCACCTTGCTGGCCAGCGTGCCCGGCGACGAGCGCCTGGGCCGCCGCCAGCTGCAGCAGCCGCTGCAGGCGGCATCGGCCACCGGCACGCCCTGGCTGGGGCCAGGCCGGCTGGACGGCGCGCCGGCGCTGCTGGCGGTGCGCAACACGCTGTACCCCGGCGTGCTGCTGGCCGCCGGCCTGCGCCTGGACGTGACCCTGGCCGACGACGCCGCCGACCGGCGCCAGGTGCTGCTGGTGGCCGGCGGCTTCATCGGCATGCTGCTGGCTGCGGCAGCGCTGCTGCACGGCGCATTGGTGCGGCAGGCCCGCGCCCAGGTGGAACTGGCCGAGTCCAAGCGCATGCTGGAGCAGGCCATGGCGTCGATGAACGACGGCCTGCTGCTGCTGGACCGGCACCAGCGTGTGCTGGCCTGGAACCACCGCTACGTCGGCCTGTTCCCCTGGCTGGCGCCGGTGCTGCAGGGGGGCGTGCACTTCAGCGTGCTGGCCCGGGCCGCTGCCGATGCCCTGCTGCCCGACGGCACGCAGGCCGAGCGCAATGACTGGGTGGCCAGGCGCCTGGCCGCCGAGCGCGATGACGCACCGAACCTGGCGCAGCAGGTGGTGGGCGGCCGCATCGTCGACACGGTGCGCCGCGCCATGCCCGACGGCGGGTCGATCAGCGTGTACCGCGACATCACCGCGTCGGAGCGCGAGCTGTCGCGCGCCAAGGCCCAGGCCGAGGCGGCCAACGAGGCCAAGTCGCGCTTCCTGGCCACCATGAGCCACGAGATGCGCACGCCGCTCAACGGCGTGCTGGGCATGATCCACCTGCTGCTGGGCAGCGCGCTGAACCCGCGCCAGCGCCAGCAGGCGCTGCTGATCCGCAGCTCGGGTGAATCGCTGCTGGCGGTGCTGAACGACATCCTCGACCTGTCCAAGATCGAGGCCGGCCGCATGGACCTGGAGCTGCGGCCCTTCCACCTGGGCGACACGGTGCGCGACGTGGCGTCGCTCCTGTCCGAGCGCGCCGAGGCACGCGGCCTGGCGCTGCAGCTGAACCTTCCCGCCGACCTGCCCAAACGCCTGGTGGGTGACGCCAGCCGGCTGCGCCAGGTGCTGCTGAACCTGGTGGGCAACGCGCTGAAGTTCACCGAGCGCGGCGGCGTCACCGTCACACTGCAGCACGCGCCCCGGCCCGACGACCGGGTGGCGCTGACACTGCAGGTGCGCGACACCGGCATCGGCATCGCACCCGACGTGCAGGCGCGGCTGTTCACCCGCTTCACCCAGGCCGACAGTTCCACGGCGCGCCGCTACGGTGGCACCGGCCTGGGGCTGGCGATCTGTCGCGAGATCGTGGCGCTGATGGGCGGCAGCATCGGCGTGGACAGCGCGCCAGGCCAGGGCAGCTGCTTCACCGTGCAGTTGGTGCTGGCCCGTGCGCCGGACGCGGCCGACGCAGCGGCCGTGCTCGTCACCGGGCACGAGCCCGCGGCACCGGCCAGCGCCCCCCTGCCGCCGCTGCGGCTGCTGGCGGCCGAGGACAACAGCGTGAACCAGATCCTGATCAAGGCGCTGGCCGAGGGCTGGGGCCACCCCTGCGATGTGGTGGCCAACGGCATCGAGGCGGTGGCCCAGGTGCAGGCGGCCACCTACGACGTGGTGCTCATGGACATCCAGATGCCCGAGATGGACGGCGAGACCGCGGCGCGCGCCATCCGCGCGCTGCCCGGCCCGGTGGGCCGCATCCCGATCATCGCGATGACGGCCAACGTGATGCCCGAGCAGCGCGCCAGCTACCTGGCCGCCGGCATGGACGCGGTGGTGTCCAAGCCGGTGGAGGCGCGTGCGCTGCTGGCCGCGCTGCAGCAGGTGATGGCGCACCACCAGGGCGCCATCAGCTGATCCGTCAGCGGATGTGGTGCACCGGCGCCAGCCCATACACCGGCGTGGGAATGCCGGCCAGCCGGGCCTTGAGCTGCAGCGACAGGAACTGCGAGTAGTGCCGGCTCTGGTGCAGGTTGCCGCCGTGCACCCACAGGTGCGGCACCTGGGTGGGCTTCCACATGTTGCGCAGCTCGCCTTCCCAGGGGCCGGGGTCCTTGGGCGTGTCGCTGCCCAGGCCCCACACCTTGCCCAGCCGGTCGGCCACGGCCGGTGAGATCAGCCCGGCCAGCCATTGGTTCATCGACCCGTAGCCGGTGGCATACACCAGCACGTCGCAAGGCAGCTCGGTGCCATCGGTCAGCATCACGCTCGTCGGGTTGATGCGTTCGATGGTGGTGCGGCTCTTCAGCTTGATGCTGCCGTTGGCCACCAGCTCGGAAGCCCCCACGTCGATGTAGTAGCCCGAGCCGCGGCGCAGGTACTTCATGAACAGGCCCGAGCCGTCGACGCCGAAGTCCAGCAGGAAGCCGGCCTTCTCCAGCCGGCTGTACAGGTCGGCGTCGCGCCGCTTCATCTCGTCGTACACCGGCACCTGCAGCGGCGCCATGATCTTGTAGGGCAGGCTGGCGAAGATCAGGTCGCCCTTGTGGTGGTCCACGCCGGCGGCGATGGCGTCTTCGCTGTACAGCCCGCCCAGGGCCAGCTCCATCAGGCTGGCCGACGGCGCGATGTGGGTGGAGCTGCGCTGCACCATGGTCACGTCCACGCCCTGCTCCCACAGTGCGGCGCAGATGTCGTGGGCCGAGTTGTTGCTGCCCAGCACCACCACCTGCTTGCCCTGGCAGGCCTCGGGCCCGGGGTGCTTGCTGGAATGGTGCTGGTCGCCCAGGAAGGTCTCGGCGCCAGGGATCTGGGGCACATTGGGGTAGCCCGAGACGCCGAGTGCGATCACCAGTTCCTTGGGCCGCAGCACCACCGTCTGGCCGTCGCGCTGCACCGTCACTTCCCAGGTCTGGCTGGCCTCGTCGAACTTCGCACCCGTGGCGGTGGTGCTGGCCCAATAGTTGATCTCCATGATCTTGACGTAGGCCTCCAGCCAGTCGCCGATCTTGTCCTTGGGCGCGAACACCGGCCAGTCGTCGGGGAAGTTCAGGTACGGCAGGTGGTCGTACCACACCGGGTCGTGCAGGCACAGGCTCTTGTAGCGGTTGCGCCAGCTGTCGCCGGCGCGCGGGTTCTTCTCGACCACGATGTGCGAGATGCCCAGCCGCCGCAGGCGCGCGCCCAGCGCGATGCCGCCCTGCCCGCCGCCGATCACCACCACCTCGGGCTGCACGGTGTGGCCCAGGGTGGCGGCCTCGTCGGCCTTCAGCTCGGCCCAGCTCTTGCGGCCACGGTGCACGCCATGCTCGGCGCCGGCGACGCGGTGGCGGCCGGTCTTCTCCTCATGGCCCTTCAGCTCGACCATGGTGGTCAGCAGCGTCCAGGCGCGGCCGTTGATCAGGCGCACCAGGCCCTTGCCGCGCGACAGCCGGGTCTCGAAGGTGAACCAGGCCTCGGTCACGCCGTCGGCCGTGGTGGCGTCGCCGGTCAGCTGCCAGTGGCTGGGGGCCACGTCGTCGAGCCGGGCGGCCAGCATGGCGCGCACGGCGGCCGGGCTCTCCTGGGTGCAGATGTTCCAGGTGAAGCTGACCAGGTCGCGCCAGTAGCAGTCGTCGCCCATCATCGCCACGGCGGCGTCGATGTCGCGGCGCTGCAGGGCATGGTCGAAGCCGGTCAGCCAGGCCTGCGCGTGTTCGCTCGGGCTGGGGGTGGTGTCGCTCATGGTGTTGTCTCCATGGGGTGCTGAACAGTGCAACGGCCAGGCGGCCGCGCGGGCTGTCAGGCGCAAGGCGCGTGCCGCGCCCAGGGCGGACGTGATTGCGGCAGCGCAACACGGCCGCAAACCGCACCATGACAAGGATTTGCCAGCCTCCAGGCCACAGCACTGCTGCGCTGCAGCGAACCTGCTGCACCTGTCACAGCGTGACAGCTGTCACACCCGGGCTGTGACAGCCGGCGTGGCGCCCCGGCCCGTTAGCGGCCCGTCAGCGGGCCGGTGGCGCAGGCGGCTTCAGCGGGCGCTGCAGCAGGGCCAGCACCGCGCCGACCAGCAGCAGTGCCGCAGCCGCCAGCAGGCTGACGCCGATGTTGCCCGACAGGTCCCCCACCAGCCCGGCGCCATACGGCCCGGCGGTCTGGGCCACGGCAAACACCAGGGTGAACAGGCTGATGGCGCGGCCCCAGGCCGCCGGCGGCAGGTTCTGCCGGGCGAAGTTGGTCACCGCCCCCGGGGCCATGAAGACCGACAGGCCGAAGACCACCGCCGACACCAGCAGCACCGGCCCGTTGGGCAGCACCACCGGCAGCGCCGACCCGATGGCGATGCAGGTGAGGATCAGCGCCAGCGGCAGGCCCGATGCGTGGCGCGCCAGCACGCGTCGCCAGACGAACGGTGACAGGCAGATGCAGGTGCCCAGCACCACCCACACCAGCGCGATGAAGCCGGCACTGGCGCGCTGCTCGGTCATCCAGGCCGACAGGAAGGTCAGGTAGACGATGTAGCCCAGGCCGAAGCCAGCGTAGCCCGCCATCTCGGGCAGCATGCGGCGCAGCGGCAGGGGTGTGTGGTCGGTGGCCTGGCTGCCCCGGGCGGGCGTGCGCAGTTGCAGGGCTGCCCACAGGCTCAGCGGCACGCAGCACAGGCTGGCGCCACCGATCAGCACCCAGCCCAGCGGCCACGACGCCGCCCCGCGGGCCTGCAGCATCAGCGGCAGCGCCGCGCCCGCCAGCACGATGCCCAGCCCGCCACCGGTGCCGAACAGGATGGCGATGGCCAGCGCATTGCGGCGGGTGTCGCCCTGGAACAGGCCTGCGGCCAGCGTCCCGGCGGTGGAGAACGACATCGCCCCCAGCACGCCGGCGGCGATGCGCCACCCTGTCTGCCACCCCAGCGCGGGGTTCAACCCGGTCGCCAGCAGCGCCAGCGTGGTGGTGACCACGCCGAAGGCGAACAGCCGCGTGGGCGGCACGCGGCGGATCAGCAGCATGGTGAGCAGCGCCCCAGCGATGTAGCCCAGCGCGTTGGCGGTGTTCAGCCAGCCGGCCTGCGCATAGGTCCAGCCCATCTCCGACTTCATGGCCGGCAGCAGCAGGCCGTAGGCAAAGCGGGCAAAGCCGTTGGTCACCGTGACGCCCAGCGCCAGGCCGGCCAGCACCAGCCAGGGCCGCTGCAGGGCGGCGGTCGTCATGCGGCGGCCGTCCTGCAGGGGGCTTCGCCGGGATCGCCGCAGCCCATGGCGGGCCGGGGCTGGGTGCAGCACCGGCAGGCGGGGTCTTCACTGCAGATCGGGGTGGCGGACATCACGGTCGATTGTGGCCGGTCCATCAGAATGCAGGCTGCCGAGGAGGATGCCCGCATGACCCACACGCCCACATTCCGGACCGGCCAGCCCGACGACAGCGCCGACCTGGCCCTGTTGTTCGATGCCGCCTCGCGCCGCATCTGCGCCTGGCTGTGGGGCACCATGGCGGCACCCGGGCAGTCGGGGTTCGAGGTGGGCCGAAGCCGCATCCGCGACCTGCAGGAAGCCAAGAGCTACCACGCCAACTGGCATGTGGCGCAGGTGCAGGGCCAGACCATCGGCGCGCTGTTCGGGTTTTCGGTGACGGACCCCGGTGAACCGACCGCCATCGACGAATTGCCCGCGCCGCTGCGCCCGATCATCGACCTGGAGACCGTCGCCAAGGGCTGCTGGCTGCTGCAGGCCGTGGCCCTGTTCCCGGAACACCGCGGCCAGGGCCATGGCCCGGCAATGGTGGCGCGTGCCTGCCAGGCCGCCCGCGAGGCCGGGCACCGGCGCATCGCGCTGCAGGTGGAAAGCCCCAACACCGGCGCCATTGCGCTGTACCGCCGCTGCGGCTTCACCGAATGGCAGCGGCGGGTCTATGTGCCGTTCCCCGGCTCGGACGACGAGGGCGACTGGATCCTGATGTGCAAGGACCTGTAGCCTGCCACCGCCCGTGGCGGGCGGACAGGCCACGGCTTAACGCGGCTTGCGGCGGGGCGTGGTGCCGGGGCGCGGTGGCAGGCCGGTGTGCTGGGTCAGCACCGTGCCGCGGCGCGGCTGGGCAGGCGCGGTGCGGGCTGCGGCGCCGGCGTCGGCACGCGGCGCGGTCTTCACCGCCGGCTGGTAACTGGGCACCAGATGCTTCTTGCCGTTGCCGATCAGGTCGGCGCGGCCCATGGCCATCAGCGCGTCGCGCAACAGCGGCCAGCCGGCGGCGTCGTGGTAGCGCAGAAAGGCCTTGTGCAGGCGGCGGCGCTTCTCGCTGCGCACCACGTCCACCTTCTCCACCAGGTCAGGCTTGGCAGCATCGCGGCTCAGGCCCTTCAGCGGGTTGCGGCCGGTGTGGTACATCGCCGTGGCGCTGGCCATCGGGCTGGGGTAGAAGGTCTGCACCTGGTCGGCGCGGAAGCCGTTGCGCTTGAGCCAGAGCGCCAGGTGCATCATGTCTTCATCACTGGTGCCCGGGTGGGCGGCGATGAAGTACGGGATCAGGTACTGCTGCTTGCCGGCCTCGGCGCTGTACTGGTCGAACAGCTGCTTGAAGCGGTCGTAGCTGCCGATGCCGGGCTTCATCATCTTGCCCAGCGGGCCGGCCTCGGTGTGCTCGGGCGCGATCTTCAGGTAACCGCCGACATGGTGGGTCACCAGCTCCTTCACATACGCGGGCGAGCGGATGGCCAGGTCGTAGCGCAGGCCCGAGCCGATCAGCACCTTCTTGACGCCCGGCAGCGCGCGGGCGCGGCGGTACATGCGGATCAGCGGCGCATGGTCGGTGCCCAGGTTGGGGCAGATGCCGGGCCACACGCAGCTGGGCTTGCGGCAGGCGCGCTCGATGGCGGTGCTCTTGCAGCGCAGCCGGTACATGTTGGCGGTGGGGCCGCCCAGGTCGCTGACAACGCCGGTGAAGCCGGGCACCTTGTCGCGCATGTCCTGGATCTCGCGGATCACCGAGTCTTCGCTGCGGCTCTGGATGATGCGGCCCTCATGCTCGGTGATCGAGCAGAAGCTGCAGCCACCGAAGCAGCCGCGCATGATGTTCACGCTGAAGCGGATCATCTCCCAGGCCGGGATCTTGGTCGGGCCGTCGTGCCGGCCCTGGGCGTCGGCATAGCTGGGGTGCGGGCTGCGCGCATACGGCAGGCCGAACACATGGTCCATCTCGGCGGTGGTCAGCGGAACCGGCGGCGGATTGATCCACACATCGCGCGGCTTGCCGCCGATGTCATGCGACTGCACCAGCGCGCGGGCATTGCCGGGGTTGGTCTCCAGGTGCAGCACCCGGTTGGCATGGGCATACAGCACCGGGTCGCGTTTCACCTGCTCGAAGCTGGGCAGGCGGACCACGGTGCGCTCGCGCGGGGGCAGTTGCACCTTGCCCTGGCGTTGCGCAGGTCGCGGCACCAGGCGGATGGGCTGTGGCGCAGCAGGGTCGGCCGCCGCACTGTCGCCGTCCTTCACACCGTCCTTCACACCGTCCTTCACACAAGCGGCACCCTGGCTGGCCGCCGCCTCGCTGGTGGTCTGGTAGGGGTTGATGTGGTCATCGATGCGGCCGGGCAGGTCCACGTCCGTCGAATCCAGCGCGAACCAGCCGGACGCGGACGGGTCGCCATCCCGCCGAAGGAATGCTGTGCCCCGCACATCGGTGATCTGCGCCACCGGCTCGCCGGCGGCCAGGCGGTGCACGATCTCCACCAGCGCCCGCTCGGCATTGCCGTACAGCAGCAGGTCGGCCTGGGCGTCCACCAGGATGGCGCGGCGCACCTTGTCCTGCCAGTAATCGTAGTGGGCGATGCGGCGCAGGCTGGCCTCGATGCCGCCCAGCAGGATGGGCACGTCGCCGAAGGCCTCGCGGCAGCGCTGGGTGTAGACCAGGCTGGCGCGGTCGGGCCGCTTGTCGGGGGCGCCGCCCGGGGTGTAGGCATCGTCGCCACGCGGCCGGCGGTCGGCGGTGTAGCGGTTGATCATGGAATCCATGTTGCCGGCGGCCACGCCGAAACACAGGTTCGGCCGCCCCAGCGCGGCAAACGGCGCCGCGCTGTGCCAGTCGGGCTGGGCGATGATGCCCACGCGGAAGCCCTGCGCCTCCAGCACCCGGCCCACCACCGCCATGCCGAAGCTGGGGT